>JASJDF010000065.1 GCA_030065715.1 Xenococcaceae cyanobacterium MO_188.B19
GGATGCTCATCAAAGTTAGTACGCAGTCTGAGACCCTTAATTACTCTTACGGTCTTGCCACATATCTTGACTCTGCCTTTTTCTGTATTCCAGCCTAGTATACGCTTACTTAGTTCTAATAGTTCGGCGGAGAAGTTCTGGGGTGATTTAGCACTACGATTGGACTGCTGGCAATAGAGAGCATAACTACCATACAAAGTAGAACGCTCGGCATCATAATCTTCTTCCCTTGCCCATTCCCTGGCATTGCTACCAATCCTGACTCTGGCTGTACTATCCTCCACCACCCAATCATTAAGCCAAGCTGCCAGCCCATCACTCCTGATTTGAGATTCCCAGACTGTAGAGTTAAGATTCGATGAACCCAATCCCTTCAAGACAGCTTCTATCTTTTCAGAGGGAATATTCAGCAGATAACTGGTCAATGCTCCAAGCTCAGACTCAAAGTCTTTCATCAAGTCCCGTTTTTTGTGCTTGGGACATTCGTAATCAAAGGGAATCATGATTTGACGACGGTGTAACCAAGAACCTACATTTGTATGAAATATAGGGAAATTGCTAGTTACAACTGCCATCCCCCCAAAAATATGCTCAAAGCCATTCTCAAAGAGTCTTCTCCCCGATAGGCGGTCTTGACCAGTTAACCTCTTAAAACTACTTAATTTCTTGGGTGCTTTATCTTGGTCTGGCAATACTACTAATCTCTTCCCGAAAATCCTGGCTCGCTCATGTTTATCCTCTAGGTCTGATAAATCTATCGTAACTGTGTTTTCTTCCCCTATTAGGGCTGTGAGAAGATTGGTAAAAGTAGATTTACCACTACCTCCACCACCTATCAGGTGCATGAATTTCTGTAAGTCACTTCTTCCTCTTAAGACCCCAGCAGCGAAACAAAGTAAGAATTCCTTATATTCTTGATTTCCTTTAGTTGCTTCGTCTAACCAAGTATCAATTGCCTTCCAGCCTTGCTCGACAATCACATAATCTCTGGGAAGTTGCCAAGTAAGCCTAAAACCAGGACTATGCTCATGCAGCTTACCTGTTGCCACTTCTAAGACCCCGTTTTGGAATGGCAACCAGTCAGTAGAAGACAATTCATCCCATTTTCTCAGGTACAACTCTCGTTTTAAAGCTCCTACAATATTCTTGACATAAGCGTTTGTCCCATAACCTTTGATATTTCTGGCTTTTAGTATGGCGTGAACTTCTGCTTCTAGGTATTCTGGGGTAACAATTGTCCAAATTCCTTCTGTTTCTAAGGAATAGGCTAACCAAGTCTTTAATTGGTCACAAAAAAACCAAGTATCTCTATATTTCTCTGCTATCTCTGCTCCTATAATATCTGCCTTGGGGGGTTTTTTGTCGAAGGCATCTTTGCCATGTTCTTCATACCAGGTGTCAAAGCTGACAGCTTGGCTTAACAATTGTTTCCGAAACTCCTCTATGCCATTTTTTTGAATGAAGTCGTCCAAACCGTTCCCCAAACTTTTGTCCCACTTAGGTAAAGTATAGACTGGGACATTAAACTGTTGTATTTTCCTTGCCAGTTTGATTAGAGCCTGTTTAACTGGGGTTTTGGTATATGTATCAGCATCGAAGCCCATCATGAAACCAAATCCATATTTGGCAAATCTTTCGATTTCTCCAACTAGGTATCTCTTTCCTTGGGGATCGTCTTTGCTGGGTGTAAGTCCCATCTCTACGCCTAGAAGTGAAAATGATGGGATGTCATAACTACAGAGGGCGATCGCTTTAAATCCTCCTTCGGTTAACACAATTATGGGAATACCGTTAATTTTGTAGCAGCGTTCTTTGAGTGCAGGAATATCTATCCAGAAAGTTGGGTCTGTGGGGTGGATTGGTAAGAGAGCATCATATTCATCCCCTGCTGCTGTTCTGTACTTGGGTGCTTTCTGACCTTTCTTGTGACTCCAGGGTCGATCTGGGCGGAATTGATATTGTCCGTTTGCACCCTTGATTAATATTCCTCCTGACTTAGCTTGGTAGTGAAGATAGTCACTGGCTTGTTTGATATCTAATGATTCGCAACTGGCTTTGATCCAGTCTGGGTTTAATCCTCTTTGTTCACAGCACTGGCGATGGTGTTGAGGAGATAGTTTAGCGGTACTTTCATTTCGTGAGGCTACTGTTGTAGTCATAGCTCTCCTCCTGCGATTACTTCTGTACCGTCGCCCTTGGGAAAGGTTAAGTATTTTTGAGCTTTCTCTAGATTGGGAAGGTTTAGTTGGGCTATAGCTTCAGAGACTAAGCTGCCTTCCACCCATTCTTGAATATCGGTTTTGTTGAGTTGAGGAGGAGATGTCTTTGTCATTGTTCTTCTCCTTTTGTGATGTTTTGGAGCAATGCAGGAATCTTGTTTAACATTGTCGAATCCTTTTGCAATATGTAATTGAAGTGATGTATTAGGGGGTTGGATGCAGGATTGGATGAGTGCTACTGGGAAAGGGAAGTATTTAACTTCTTGGCTATGACCAGTGAGCTATTGGCGCACTAAAATCTGTGATGGAAAATATTAATTTTTCACCTGGAATAGCTATGAGCTATGACTTATCTAGATTTCTTCCATCAGAATTGGTTTTGAACCTCTACGTGAGATGGGGGAAGTTATCTGATTTTGATACTTTCGATTTTCTTGGGTCGTTTAACCAAGCATCTGAATTGCCATAATTTTGCCAGTCTATATTTTTCTCCGTCATTGGATTACTGGCATAAAAACCTTGTTGTTTTTGATTTTTTTGCTTTAAGCTAATGTATAAGTCAATCATGTTGATTCTTTTCAATATGGTTTTGAGAACAAAGCGGTTAAGAGTTTTCCAGGCTACGTAACCGCTTTGAAAATACATAATATAGATTATGCAACTGCATAATAGCACTGTACAGTGCTATTAAAAGACTCTAGTTTACATTTTTTAGCATTGTACACAGGTATAATTAAGGTAAACTTCAAGATGTAATTGGAGGAAATATGTCAAGACCAGGTGGTAATCCCGATTTTGGGACTAAATATAAATTTGATTTCGGCAGGGATAAGCCTTTAACAGAACAAGTTAAGGCAGTAGTTTATCCTGAAATGAAACAGAAGCTTAAAGAATTAGCCAAAGAAAGAGACTGTACTGTTCCTGACTTAATCAGAGATGCTTTAGAGCAGTATTTAAAGGCAGTTGCTTAGAAAAAATCAATTGGGAATTGTCAATAAGCGATCGCCTAAAACGGCACTTTAGATCTAAATTTGGCAACTCATAGAAGCTTAGGCTTGAATTTACAGTACCAGTGAGGAATATCCCATGACCATAATTACAATTCAATACATTTGTAACAAAAGCCTGGTTTAAAAGCCAGGTTTTTTTGATTTTGAAGCAGTTTAGTCGTTAAAAAATACCCCTAAATCTTGACCCAAAGCTTTTTCGATATTTCTGAGAGTTTCTTCAGGGAGTCCATCTCTGAGCTTTTCTTTTTCCACGTCATACCAATAAGGACGACTAATACCAGCTTTTTGAGCGAGACTTTCAACAGTTTCTCCCGAAGCTTTACGAGCTTTTTGGATTTTTGCTCCCAATCCTTCTACTTCTACCTCAACAATACGCTTTATTTTCACTTTTGTGGCTAACACCATTTATATTTTGCTCCTTAGATTGTAATCTGTTGGCTTTCACTTTATTGTAATGTGTCGTGCGAGACTTGACAAATATAAAATGTTGTCTTACAATAGACATAACAAGCAAAAACAGTTCGGCGGAACACCGTTAGAAAACTAAGAAGACTGGCTAAAACTTGTTTCCAATAAGACTCCAATAAAAACATAGTCCCTAGACATGGTGATCGCGGTATAGCACAAGCCCAAGCGGTAGGTAAAGCCCGCAATCGAGCAATCAAAGGACAGATTCAATATTTAGTTTAGGTTTGGTCATTACTTAAATAGACCGCTATCGCTTTCCTTACCAAAGAAAAAGAGAGTGAAGTATCCGCTTCGCTCTCCAATCCAAAAAAATACAATTTCCATGATTACATATACTCCAACCCAAACCAAAATAACAGAAAAAACCATTGCCACTTGCGCTGCTTGTCCCAAATTCAAGGACTTTAACGAGGGCAGAGGTCGAGGCTTATGCACCGTTTTTGACAGAATAGTCTTCTCTCACCATCCTTTTACTAATGACTGTAGGCTAAATCTTGTGTCCAAGACTATAGCTAAAGACAAGAGTATTGATGTTGTCGGTAAAGAAATCCAAGAGACGAGATTACGTCTAGACAAATCTAAACGTTGCTGTTCCGTCAAAAATCAATTGATTCTTAAAGCCCCGTTCTAAAGACGATTTCAGAGCCAGCTTAACTGCTGGTTCTTTCTTCTAGAACAGGCTACGCCAATTTTTAAATGAGTTCTCAATTCTGAGACTTTTATCCAATCAATTCTCTTCAACCATCATGACTTACTTACAAGAAATTCAAACAATCGAAGCTAATGGCATCCCTTATGTTGAGTATCGCCCTCAACGTGAAATAGAGGAAGACGTTATCATTACTATCGAATTCACGCCTAAACAACAAACTCCAGGCTCAGAGTATCACTATTCTCAGCCTGAATTTAGATTTAACGATTTAGTCGCGACTAGACAGGATTGGGAGCATTGCTATAAACATCGTCTTCCTGAGACTGAGTTAGACACATTTCGGATATCTGCGATGGAACTTGTTGACAATCTAACCCCTTCAGGTCAACTACTCAGCCAGCCAAGATGGAAGTACGGATTGCGTTCTAGCCATAGTAAAAACTTGGTTTGGTTCGAGGAACAGGCTTTGGTTCGTGTTACTGAATCTAACCCCGATTGGTTTTAAGTATTGCTCCAGGGAGTCAGGGTTTTTATCTTGGCTCTTTCTTGACCCATAAATTGAGAAGAAAACGAAAATGCAGCTAGAAGATTTGGAAAAACTCGCGGATGATGCCATTGCCAGATGGAGTGATTCAAGTCTGCCAAAACTACCAGGTTCACCAGCGATCAAACTAACCAGTAAAAATAAAAACCCCAAGTTTTTACCAGGCTTAGGCTATCAGATTCTAGGATTTTCTCAGGGCAGATATGTGTTTTTGATTGATGCCCATGAATTAAAAACAGCAATCGCTTATTTTCGAGAGGAATTTCCACACCAATCACCATAAAAATGCTCCAAAACAGCGATTATCTTTGACCAATAAGTGACAAAGCTTTCGCTGTTTTATTCGTGACAATATTTCTCTAAAGAAGAAAAAATGATGAAAACCAAATCTTTATTAGAACTAATTCCTAGCGATTATCTCAAAAAAGGTTCTAGTGTTAAAAAACTAGGGAAAGTTCAAGAAATCTTCTATCTTAAAGATTTCAAACAATTTAAAATTGAGGGCAATTTTTATCATGAAAAAATTGTTAGTTGTGCTATCACATCGCCCTTCAAGTTAACCATTGCCAAAAGGTTAATTTCTGATAATTTCAAGGTCAAAAAGAATCGATTTTTGGTCAAAGATTTGTATCAGACAAAAAGATATATTGCGGTTTTGACGACAAAAAGAAATACAGAGGAATTAATCGAAGGTGGCTACTACAAAATTCTTGATTCGGATTCAGCGTCAGGACTCGTACCTGTTAATCCTTGGGTACTTTTAAATCTTCAATTTGCCAAAACCCAAATCGAGGAAGAATTAACAAGAAGATCTTTAATTGAATCAATGTCTGTTGCCTAGTAAAACAGCTTTCGCCGTTTCATTTGTGACAATAATATTTGAGGACAAAATCAATGGGAATCAACGTTTACCCAGTGACCAAAAACCCTGACCAACTAGAAAAATTAGCCCAAGTTCCCGCAGAAACAATCAACAGTCTTCGGGAATTTGAGAAAAGCAAACCCGCTCTTATCGATCCCGAAGCTAATTCTGATGATCGCTACGAGGCTTACTGTTTGCTGAACAAATATCAAAAGCAAATCCGTACCCTGGAGCTTCATGGCTTAGGCAAAATACCCTTTGGCGACCTTGCCACAATAATTGGCACTGAACATGAGCCAGATGTGTTCTCAGGTTTGAGCGATGAGCCAGAAACCATCGCTCAAATCCTGGGAGTCTTAAGACAACGCGGTTACTCTGTGCCAGATGCCGATCTGTTAACCGAGGGTGTCTGCTGGAGTTAGACAAAATAAGCGATCGCACTATTGAGTATGCGATCGCTATGTAATAAATCAAAAATACTAACATGAATAATAAACCATATCCCAGAAATTACAACACAGAAGAAGTCCAAAAGCTATCATCAATTGTTGGCAAAGCCACTGTTTCTGGTGGAACGGACTTGGTGCAACTCGGCTATTTTGATGGAGTACAAGGAAAGGAAGCTCAGTACGCCCACTTTTTAATGTACTACATGGCTTGGTGCAATGGGCATCGAGAGTATTTGTTAGAGCAATCAAAACCTGTTGCCCAGTGAAGCTTCGCTAATGCGTCTGCGAGAAATTTAATGTTTATCCGAAAACTCTTAAAATGAAAACAGGAGGAATAGATATAGATATGGTCAATCCCACACCCAGAAGTGAAGCTTATGAGTCTGGTATTCTTGCCCAACTAATTAAGAATGCAGAACGCCTTGCTGTTATCGAATCACAGATTTCTCAAATGAATCCTGAAGTCCAGAAAATCAGTGAACTTGAGAAGAAAGTTAATGTGATTTATGGTTCTCTCAAATGGGTTTTCACGATGCTAGGCACGATATTAATAGCTATTGTCGCCAATATTTTCACTCAGCCAATACTCAACTGGCTTAGTTAGTTCTTATCCCAAAAAAAAGCGTATTTCAGTTTTCCCTCGTCCGTTCTGGATGGGGGAATTTTACTTATTAGTTCGCTTTCGCTGTTTCACTCGCGACATAAAAGTATTACTCAACAAACCAATGAATAAACCCAGTTTGGAATCAGATCAATCAGCGTATCTGTTAGAAGCTATCGCAGAAGTTGCTAAAGAGTTAAACTTCAAGCCCGAAACTCAAGCAGACCTAGCACTTTGGTTGGAGAGTAATTATTCAAGAATTATCGAAGCAGCAATTTTTAATCAGCGTAATCTCATCAACAAAGTTTTTGGTGATGAGGAAGTATTGGACAAGATATCAGAGATTATCAGTACTCAAGTTTATTCCCAAATCAACCCAGAGTAACAAATCAAAAAGTTGACGCTTCGATGCCTGAGAGCGTTTAGCTTCGCTGTTTCTTCCATGACATTAAACGCTACAAAATGAAATCTATCGGAGAATATCATGATTATGTACGACATTTATCTAGAAATAATCAAAATACTTGGCTATCCTCAAGTTTTTGACGCTACAGATGACCTTTGGGATTGTGACATTGATGAGTTAGCAGGAGTCATTGCTCAGACTGATTCTGAGGCTAATCAACAAGGATTTTTCGCTGAATGCGATCTCATTAACCGAGTAATCGAATCCTTGGGGTACGAAATCTAATTTGCTTTCGCTGTTTCATTTGCAGACATTAAGTATTCCCCAATTAATTATGGAAAAATATCAGCCTTCAAACGCAACTGAATATGATGATTTTCGCGCTGTCTTTTGCGATAAATGCACCAAGGATGTAAACGAAGATTGTCCTATCGTTCTTGATGCCATGTTTTTTGATGTGGACGATCCTGAATATCCTGACGCTTGGATAATTTTAGAATTGCCAAGCAATAGTGATAAAAATCGTTACAGTGCAACTTGTACAGAATTTGAAGAAATTGTCTAGCTTCGCAATTTCGTTTGCAGATATTAAAGTATTACCCAATAAAACAATGAACGAATCCGACGTTATCTTTACTTATACTCGCTCTGAAGCCATTGATGATGGAGAACAGACTTGTATCTCTGAACTATATCCTAGCGATTGCAGAGTGTTTAAATATCCTGTTTACTTTACTCGCAAGGTGATGAGTTTGATAGAAAACAGTCATCATCCTGGTGGTGTAGTTTGGGATATTTGTTATATGAGCGTTAAGAGTCCTTCTCGTATCGAATTAAGCCCATCTACTGTAAAATTTAGCGTCATTATCGAAAATACTCAGATTAAGCCTGATTTTATCGAAGATGGATGTCCTTGTTACACCTTAATTTCTCAAGTTGGAGCTACTGATTTTGATGACCCTTCTCCTGCTGTTACGGTGATGTTCAGAGATGAAATCTAAGTTTTAAGGAGAAAAAAATGAACTTTCAAATAGGCGATACGGTTAAAAGAATCGAAGCGAGAGATCGAAGAATTGGTAAAGTCATTGAGCTAGATCTAGTCTATCAAAGAGCCAAGGTTCACTGGAAAAATGATGGGTATGCAAAAAGCGATGGGTATGGCAGAAAATCTTGGAATAAGTTTTCTTGTCTTGTAAAAGTTAGCCACAATACTTGACCAAATTCTTCACAGAGTCAGACAAAGATTCTGGCTCTGAAACTGTATATTTTAGGCAAAAAGCAACAAAAAAAAATGGGAACTAAACAGTATTTGATCGCCGAGATTGAAATTTGCAATACTTGTGAAGGAAAAGGAATTGTTTATGCTGATATTTGGAAAGAGTTTACAGATTTTTCCAATCAGATTGATAAATCCTTATCAAGAAAAGAGCAAGAAAAGGAACAAGAAAACTGGTGGAACGAGCGAGGTTATTCTGGTTGGAGTGGTAATTGTAGTTCCTTTAATTTACCACCAGAAGAAGAAGGGTGCTGGAATTGTGAAGGGGAAGGAAAAATAACCAGACAAGTTGATTTAGAAACAGTGTTAAAAGAAATACTGCCAAAACTTCAAAAAAGTTAACTGCCTCTTCAAAAATCCTTGATCAATTCCCTTGTCTTCGCCTGATGAGGGAATTTTTGTCTCAAAAATCAAGTAAGCTTCGCTGTTTCTTTCATGACAACTTACTACTCTACATTCAACAAAAGTCATGGCTCAATTAACAGTATTTAATCCCGATTATTCTTGTGCAGATGTCATCTTAATCTCTGATTCTCTTCGTGATGAATTGAGAAGAATATTCAATATTCTTCAAGTAGAAGAGTTTAATTTATTTTTACTCAAGAAGATAAAACGGCGTGTTTTAGCCAAAGCATCTAGAGAGTCTTTCAGCATAAATATCGAAAAGCTAAAAACAATAGCATCGGATTCTTTAAATTGGTTTGATGAATTACTTGATGTAATTTCTAGAATTGAAAAACTTCCTAATCGTGATTGTTTAACTATTTGCTTATCTGAGTAAAGAAAACAGTCCTTGGTTTATTTATTCCAAGGACTACCAAAGAGTAATTAATTATTCTCATATTTTTCCATCATGACACATCAATCTATATTTTCCATCGGTGATAATGTCCAAATCATTGACCATGACGAAACTACTTCAGAGCGAGCAACTTTTGTGATTACTGACATTAAATCCTCTCGTTATTCTTTAGCAGCAAAAGATAAACATCTTTGTGAACCTTTATGGGTTACATCTAATGAAATAACTCTTGTTTCATCTGAGAACAATTCATCAAAAGTTTGTCCTAATTGCCAAGGACAAGGGCGATATCAAACTTTTATGGGTAGGGATGGTTGGACTTTTACTACCTGTCCTTTATGTAATCCAAATGACCCTTGGTACAAACAATATAACAATCATAAAAAATAAGGTACTACTACTATCAATCAAACCTAAATATGTAACTCAGATATTTAGTGGTAAAAAAACTGTGGAGTTACGCCGAGTTAAAACCAAATTAAAGCCTGGAGATTTAGTCATAGTTTATAGTACATCTCCACAAAAAGCTTTGACAGGTTTCTTTGAAGTTGACAAGGTTTTACGTGATGAAAACCTTGATAGTTTCTGGCAGAAAGTTAAAGATTATGCCCGTGTTAATCATGAAACTTTCCAAGACTATTATCGAGGGGCAGCTTTAGCAGTTGGTATCTTTATCAAGAATTATCATCAGTTTTCTAAGCCAGTATCATTAGAAACTTTGAAAAGTAATATTCCTGGTTTTCATCCTCCACAAAATTATCATTATCTCGATGATGAAAAGGTAAATATTTTAGAGTCTTTAACTGGAGAATCAATCAAATAATCATGAAAGTATCTGTAAGTAAACGGGGAATTACCTGTAGTTCTTGCCTGGGTAAAAGAAGATGTCAAAGTTTATCTTTGGCTAGTTATTGTGTTCTTAGTTCTTGTCCTTTGACTAAGTTTGGAAATGGAGAATTAATAGATAAAGAGATAGATAAAACTCTGGTCTTAGATGATTGAGTTATCTAATGCTACTTGGAAAAAGAGGAGTCTTTGTTGATAAGTTAATGGCTCAAAAACAATGGCTCTTGGGAACCAATCAAATAGCAAGAGTATTTACTTTCCAAGTAGCAGTTACTAAATCTATTGTTCTCCACAAAATACTTAATTGTAGTAGCAAAAATAACTTATTTACTCAATATTTTACTCTATAATAGAGTCATCTACAATGAAAATTAGAACTCTCAAATCCTCACTATCTAAAGCTGGTTTTGATTATTTACCAAAGAGAGGTAAAGGTAGTCATTCTATGTGGAAGTATCCATTTAGTAATAAGAAGATTACTATTTCTGGCAAAGATAATAAACAAGCCAAGCCTTATCAAATCAAAGCTTATGAGAGAGCTCTCGCTCAAGTGAAATAAGTAGCGAGTAGCAAGTAGCAAGTAGCAAGTTTAATAGTTTTTTTTCGAGGTAAAATTAAAATGATTAATGATAAAATTTCAATCCAAGAACGAACTCGTAAATTTGCTAGTAGAGTGATTAAAGCTTATATAGAACTCAATAAAAAGCATTACGATGATGCAGGAAAAGTTTTATCCAAACAGTTTCTTAGAAGTGGAACATCAATAGGAGCAAATTGTTCAGAAGCAGAGTTTGCACAATCAAGAGCTGACTTTTTATCGAAATATACTATAGCTTTGAAAGAAGCTTCTGAAACTAGATACTGGATTCAATTAATGATTGATAATAACTTAGCTTCTGAAGCTAAATTTACATCAATGTTAGATGAGCTAAATCAAATTATCAGGATATTAATTGCTACTACTAAAAAGCTAAAAGAGAAATAACTTGCTACTCGCTACTTGCTACTTGCTACTTTAAGAAGTCGCTCTCGCTCAAGTTTCCATGAATCCTTAATTATTCACCAATAAATCAATAGGAGAAATTATGACTATTGCTGAAATTAATCCCAAGTATGCCATTGCTAATGAACAACAAGCTCAACAATTTCCTGCGCTTCAAGTTAGTGATTATGAACCTCGTTCTTTAAATGCAACAATTGATTTTTGTATTTCTGAAGAATCCTATCAGTTAATAGAAGGTAGTAGTCCTTTATTTGATAGTAAAATTATTCAATGTATTTACAATCAGAAAGAGACTTTAATGCACAAGATAATTACTCCTGTGCGTTGGGTATTTCTTAATATGCCACCTGTGTTTGGCAAAAATAAAGATACAGGAGAAATATCTTATCTTCTTAAAGGGGAAAATCTTAAAGAGACGAACAGAGTTACTGCTGCCAAATGTTTCTTAGCTTGTTTAGTTGGCGGAGAATTAATCAAAAGTCCTGATGGCAAACCGCGAATATTTACCCTGAATCTGACATCAAGCAAAACTAATTTAATTGGCTCTAAAAAATACCAATCAGAAGCTAAAACTTTATTCGCTCTGAATAATGCGCTGGAAAAACGTCATAACTTCAGAGGACATTTGCTTCATTTAGCTTCGGTGGAACTTATTGCCAAACCCAAAGAATTCCATACTTCCGACCCCAAAAAAAATGCTTCCTCGCTAGGAATTATGTATTATCTCCAAGGTAATGCCAAGGCTTTAAGCGAAGAACAACAACAGGAAGTCTTTGAGTTAATCAATGACAAAGAAATCCAGGAAATCTTTAACGATCCTTTTCATCTGAAGCAGTCTAAGGTTTCTGAGTCTGAAACTGTTGGTAATGAGAATAATCTTCAGACTTTTGCTACCGTTTCTCGTCCAAGCGTCAAGCCTGTGGTTAAGACTTCGATTCAATCTCCAAGCGTCAAGCCTGTGGTTAAGGCTTCAATTGAATCTCCAACTCTCAATTCTTCGCCTACTCAAAATGAGAAACCTTGGAAGCAGTGGAAATCTGAAGACGATGCCCTGGCATGGGCATTAGATCAATTACCTGAAATGACCATGCACAGACTGCGTCAAGAATGGGAATACCTTAAGCCTATAAAGTTTGTAAATTCTCAAGGTGAGGAACGAGAAAGTAAAGTCTTGCCTTGGTTTGAGCGCATTGAAGAATTAAAAGTAGTGCCTTTTTAGACCATCGATTTTATCTTCTGGGTTGACGCAGTTTGGCTCAGAAGATAATCAGCTTGGGTGAACATTACATCAATGTAATATAATAGTCATGACAATCAATATTGAATATACCGATGAATTTGGTCAATGGTGGTTGACTCTTGAAGATAGCCAGCAAAACGATGTTACTGCGGTAGTAACAGTTTTAGAGGAGAAGGGGACTAATCTGGGCTTTCCTTATTCCTCCAAAATTAATGGTTCTCGCCATAGCAAAATGCGTGAGCTGAGAGTTCAAAGTTCTGGTCATCCCCTAAGAATCTTTTATGCTTTTGACCCTAGGCGTTCTGCCATTCTTCTAATCGGTGGAGACAAAATAGGAGATAAGCGTTTCTACGAAAGATACATTCCTATTGCCGATAAGTTATTTGATATTTATTTAGCTGAAATCCAACGGGAAGGACTAATATGAGTGGACATCATTCTTTTTCTAAGCTAACCGCCAACTTTGACCCCGAACGTCAAGAAATCATCAAGCAAAAAGTACATCAACTAAAATCAGAAATGGCTTTAGCCGAACTCCGCAAAGCTCTAAAGCTTTCTCAATCTGAATTAGCCACATTACTTGAGGTGAAACAACCAGCTATTTCTCGGCTGGAACAACGTACTGATATGTATGTTTCTCATCTACGTCAAGTCATCGAAGCTATGGGAGGAAAACTTGATATTGTGGCTCGATTCCCTAGTGGTGATGTTTCCATAACCAACTTTCAATCTGTTACTTCAACTCCAACAGCAGATTCAGCTACGGATTAACTGTTAATCAACCCCAGAATTATTACTCTAACCCTGCACTGTTCCAAGTGCGGGGTATTTAAGTGGAATTATCGATGTTTTAGTTAAAAATTGGAGCGAGTAATGAAATCTAACTTAGTTATTTATCACCAAGTCAAACCTGGAATTGATTGCCCTGATGGAATTGCATCTGCTTGGGTTTTACATCAATTGTTTCAAGACCAAGCTGATTATCTAGGATGGTGTTATCAATACTCTGAACTCCCAGATATCAGTAGCTACACCAAGATTTTTATTGTTGACTTTTCCTTTCCACATCAGGTGTTGGAAGATTGGGCAGCTCAAGATAAAAGTATCACTGTTATCGATCATCATAAAACTGCTTTGCAGGATTTATCTGGACTTAGTGACTGTATCAGAAAAAGGTTTGATTTAGATGAATGTGGTGCTACTTTAACGTGGCGGACTTTCTTTGGCGAATCAGACCCGATGCCTGCTTTTCTCAAATATATAAAGGATAGGGATTTATGGAACTTCCAATTTTCTGATACTGAAATAGTACATGAAGCCCTATCAACTATGCGCTACCGTCTCAAAGATTTTGGTGCAGCTAAAACTAAGATGCTATTTGTTTGGTATGACTATTTAGCGACTCTTAAGGATGCTGAATTACTAGATTATCTTAGACCTATTGGAGAACCCAGAGTTGCGACTCGTCGAGCCAAAATAGAAGCAATCGCATCTCGTTATACTTTCATTAATTTTCAAGGAAATCCTGATTGGTGCGTTCCCGTAGTGTATTTGCACGAAGATGGTTCAGAAGACCGTTTAGTTTCTGATGTCTGCATGAAGCTTTACAAACAATTTAGTAATGCGCCTTTTTCTGCCTGCTACACAAGTAATGGAAATTGGAGTTTGCGCTCAGATAAGTTTGGCAATAATACCGATGTTAGTGCGATCGCTGTTACTTATGGTGGTGGTGGTCATCACAATGCTGCTGGATTTACTGCGACTCAAAATCAATAATTCTTAATAATTATGTCTGAAGATAATTTATCATTCTCTAGTCAATTTAAGCTAGAAGTATTGCATCGCTTTATCAAAGAAAATCCTGAGAAAGATTCAGAATTGGCATTAAAGTATTGTCAAGAATACTACGAGCTTTATCAACAGTATAAGACTTTAGAGAAAGCTTATTTGAAATCTAGGAATGGCTTGTTTATGTGAGTCAAAATTAATTAATATATTGGGATTTAATTAATTAGCTTTGCCCAGTAATCCTAAACTACTACTGGAAAAAGAAAGATAGACTTTTTGCTACAACAGTTAACTTATATGGGACTATGATTTTGAATTGTAGTCCTCAACTCAAGCTGACTAAATATATCTTTCTACCCAGTTAAAAAACAAATCTATTCACCTCATCATCATCACCATCATGAACAACAATTCTTTACCTCTAGAAAAAGAATTCAAAGTACAACTTGAAGTACAAAAGTTAGATTTTTATCTGAAAAAGAACCCTGAACAAGCCCATGAGCAAGCCCTTAATTATTGTGAAGATTTTTTGACCCTTGCTCAACAATATAATCTTCTTGAAGCTGAATTGAAGGCTTTAAAAGAAGAACAATCTTCTCATCCCTCTCTTCCTCCTTTCAAGGCAAGAAGAAATAAATAGTTACTAATCTTGATTCATTGCTAAAAGTTTACTCAATGAATCAAGTTTTAGAACTTGGAAAAGATAAGCTACTGGGCTAAGGGATAGGTAGAATATTTCTTTTTCAAGCAGTAGTTAGAAAATCTATTGCTCTCAACAAATTATCTAAATTGAGAAATAGTTAGCCTCTAATTTTTACTGGATAATTAGGTTAACTATTCACCTCACCATTAACCTTTATCTACAAATATTGTACCAAGAAAAATGAATGATTCCAATGATTCAAAACTTCAAGCCAAATATGATGAATTAAGAGAGCAATATATCAAAGTTCTTACGGATAATCATTATCTTCGGTATCAAGTAAAAGAATTAATCGAATTAGCTTGTGCTTTGTCTGATGAAGATGCTCCTTTGCCTTCGTTTCTAAAGGAAGCTTTTGATGTATAACTCTGTCATTATTTAATGACATTTATAGGCTAATTATTGTGATATTTATTAATAGTAATTATCTAATAATTAGTCTATAATCTAGTCAGCTACATAAATCAAATTTCCTTCTCGTATTTATCCAGATACATCTATTAAGTCAAAAGTCAGAAGGGCGCGGTACATAACTATTGCTACGCAACAAAGTTTCAAATATTAGTATTCTTGGAGACATGTAAAATGTTTAATCGCTTCAGAAAGAAATCAGAGTTAGAACAAAGAAATAAATCACTGATTAATAAGAATGCTGAATTAGTTAAAACTATCGAAGAATTGCGTCTTAAAATTTCAGAAGTAGAAAGATATTATGTTGATTTATCAAACGAAATCCT
>JASJDF010000002.1 GCA_030065715.1 Xenococcaceae cyanobacterium MO_188.B19
CCGATTCAGTAATGCCAAAAACTACTTTTTCGGATATTGAGTCAACGAAATCTCGACTTTTGAGAACTCCCGTAATCCCAGATGGGGACTGGATTCTGAATACTGAATCGGTGTTCTAGGAGTAAGAAACTAGCATTGATTGTGGGGTCAGACAAAGCGATCGCCATTGCCGTAAAACAAGTCAAGCAACAGGAGAGATATACAAGGTTAAAAGAACGGTTGAAGGAGCCAAGATGAAATCAGCCCACAACCTAGAAACTCAAATTACATTCAAATTTAGTTTGATTCTTTCTTTTTAGTTCGATTTGTACCTCAATCTTGGTTCCGTGATCAACGAAGTTTAACAGTCCCCATTGTTTACTACCTGCAATAGCTCCTGTTTTTAGCTCTTCTTCCTTTGGCTCAATCATATATTTGGCTCCATTATAAGGTCCACCTTTTACTGACCCCCTACTGTCTAAGGCAGCCACCTGAATTACAGGAAATGAACCCCCACCATTTGTGGCATAACTATTAACTGTTCCTTTTTGGCCATCATCAATTGCCAACATATGAGCATCTCCTGATAGCATTAGTAATTTGTTGATTTGATTTTCTTGAATAAAGTTAGCTATTTCTTCTCTTTCTTCTGGATATTTATCCCATGCTTCCTTGGTCTTAAAGCTTTTTTTGCCTCCAGCTATCCAAGGTAAACTATTTACCCAGATTATTAATCCTTCTTTGTTAGCCTCTTGATTAATTTTCCCTGCCATTAATTGTCTAAAAAACCATTCTTTTTGTGTTGTCCCTAAAAGACTTTTTACTGACTTATGCTTTTCTTCTTGTAAGCTATCTTTATAGAAACGGTTATCAGTCATCACAAATCTTATTCTTCCAATGACAAAAGATTGATAAATAGCTCCTATTTCTTCTGACTCTCCTAGAGGATAGTGAGGTACTTGTTCTCGATAAGCTTGACTGGCAATATTCTTTAGAGGATAAGTTCCATCTGCATTGTTAGTCCCGTAATCATGATCGTCCCAGATGTAAGCAAGAGGTATATTTTGGTAGAGATTTCTTTGTCGCTCTTGAGTCATGACTAAATGATAATTTTTTCTATAATCATCAAGGTTTTTTTCTTTCAAGCCCAACCCAGGGAGATCATTTCTGTAATGCAAATCTCCCATATGAATAAATAAGGCTAAAGGAGAATTTTTTCCGTTTTCATCTGGCTCTTGATATTCCCTAATAATCTCAAATACTTTACTATTACTAACTCCCTTACTGATAAATTTCTCAATAGTTCCACCTGCACAAGCAGAACAACCTACTGCAAAACTATATTGTTTATTAACTTTTACTGTTTTAAATTGGAGATTTTCTCTCCTGGGATATCTTCGACCATCCGCTATAATTACATAGTAGTAAAGAGTATTTTCTTCTAAATCAACTAGGTTAAATGTAGCTATTTGATGAGTCAATGAACTTGCTTCAACCTTTGTAATTCCTTCTTCAGTACTTAAATCAGAATTTTTACTATAAAAAACTTGAATATAATTTTTACCTTTTTTTACTTGATTATTTAGTTTGGCTTTAATCGTTATCGAGTTATCTGTTACTGAACCAATCCAACACCAATTACACTTAGTAGTATTTAATTCATCAGCTACATACTTTTTTCTCGAAGCCAACAAAAAAAACAGCACTGCCAAAAACACTCTTCGATTAAATCTTTGGTAGATCCAGGCTTTTTCCATCTTTTTCTCTTTACTTAATCTCTAATTGAGTAGCCGACTTAGATTGTTCAGTAACCTATTCCCATATGTTATGACAAAGCTACTTTTTCAGGATTACGAGTATTCCAAGCATCTTCTGCTGCTTAGACTTTGGCTTTGGCAGTTTCGAGGGTGAACGGAGGAAGTGGGGGTTTAGTTTCCATAGATATTAGTATTTAATAAAACAGAAAATTTGTGTACTCGCTTTGCTGTCGCAATAAGCGATCGCTTTAACCTTTTAGTTCTCGTCTTTAATTTTCTATTAAATAACGAATATCACGTAATTGTCGGTATTTTTGCTCGAAATTACGACCTTTTTTCAAATGTATGTAATTGAATCTTTTTTGTTTTCTCTATGCTTTTACCCTGCCATGTTGCACATCTTTTAATCACATTATTTGGAGCTTCACCTCCTTCGCGAAAAGAATTTTTGGCATTTTGGTTGGAATTGCCATCAGGGTTATGGAAATTATATCTGGGAGTTGTTTTATTACAAATAATTTATTTGTCATTTGATTTAATAAAATCCAGTAACAGGACCCAAACTTCCCGTTCTTTAAAACCTAATTTCTTTCAAGAACCAGCACTACCTCCACGCCGACAAAAGCGTCGGATTTTAATTTTGGTAAGATTTTTGAATCTAAACTTTTTGTTGCTGTTACTTCTGCCACTAATATCATCCTTATTTGATTAGTATCTTGACTTAAGTTTAGATTCAAACAGTTACTCAATCTAGGATTGCACTAATATAATTACTAGCCAGCCACGTAAACAACACTCAAGATTCGGAATCAGCTTTAGTGGTAGGAGTGTTAGTTATTATAGCTTTAGCTTATATAATAGGTTTAGTATTTGTTCTAACTAATTTAATAGTAAAAGTAGTTATCAAAGTTTATAAAGACAGTCAGATTTCGTCAGAATTCTATGAACAAACTAAGGCTTTAATGAGGTTTGACTTTGAAGAGCATTCCTGTTTAGTTTGATTGGGCTTCGGGAGCGGAGGATTAAGCTAATTACCTACTTGGAAAAGGGAAGCCTTATCGATAATAAAGTCTTCTTTTTTTTATAATTAATTTACTTTTATAGAGTTATTTTGTGCTATAATTGCAGTTGAGAATTAAACAAACTTAAGTAACTTCGTTTCAACTCTACAAAATAACGGAGACAATTATGAAAAAACAATTGAGAATAAATTATCTAAAGACTAGAAAAAGTTTTTCTAAACTAGGTTTTAATAATAAACAATTAAAATCAAAACATTTTAAAGCTAGTAAAACAAGCAAAATAAAATCGGCTATTAAAGCCAACCAATGGTTCATCAAAAAGCAAATTTTAGCTTTAATAGCCCTAGTACTGACTACGCCAATAATAATCAAATTTACCTATTCATATAGCAGTCAAAGTCGTTTTTTTACTGAACTTTCTTTAGCAGAAAACGGAATGGTAAAAATATTCATAATTTTATTGTTTATATTTGTTGAGTTTATAGTTTATATATTTTTCAGCGAGTTTTTTATGAATGAGGAATATAATCTTAAAGGAGTTTGGATGGTTTTTGATAAATTTTGGGCAATATTTTTGGGGATTTCTTTACTTTTGACAATTGGTAGCATTCAGTAGATTAATTTTCGACTGGAAAAAGGGAAATATTCAGTTAGTTGGTTAAGCCCAGAAAGTTAATTATTTTTTCAAGTAGCATAGTAAAATTATGCCTCCAAAACATTAAATTAATAATAAATCCTTTTCTCCGCCAACATTAATATTTCTAACATATAAATCCCCGTCTCCATTTTTTAACCCCCATTCTTTGGGGATAGAATTGCCAGTTTTCATGTGTTCAAGCTGATGGACATCTTTTTTAGCATCATCGCACCAAGCATAACTTTTTGCTTGAATTAGCATTCTCTCGATTATTGCCAACCTAATCCCTGGTTTTGCATATTCTCTATTTAATGTTTGACGATTATTTTTGCCCGCAACAAAATAATGCCAATTATCATACAGATCAATTTCATGTTCACAAGAAATTGATTTCTTTCTAACTATCTTTTTACAGCCATAAAATTGACTTAATATCTCAACAACATCATCTTGACCGATACAATCGTCTATAGTTTTAAAATAGGGAAATTCCCACCTCAAAAGCTGAAGATAGGCACAAATATTATTTAGTTCTAAAAGTGAATAGTTAGTTTTTACATAATACTTGGTAGACAAATAAGTATAATAATGATCAATTCTAACTATTATCGATTCTTTCTTAGAGTTTTTCACATTTTTGGCAGTAACAAAGCGATATTAATAAAAAATTGTTCTAATTGCCATAATTCTTTTCCATCAAAATCCGCCCAATTAATTTGCCTAATTTCAGGATTTACTGGGAATACGGTAATCCAAACAGATACAGGACTTTTATCATTGTATTGATAACAATTTACTTTCCAGCCACAGGATTCAGAAAAAGTAAGACTTTTGAGAAAACAATCTAGTGGTTTATAGTTTGCTTTCAACACAATTTTTGGCAACCACAGCTTTCCTTTAGCTAACTTAAACCCAAGCAAATCTTTTTTATCTAATTCAAAAGAATATTTACCCAGGAAAAATTGATTAACTCCACGCTCTAGCATTGTATCAATTTTTTTAGATAAATTCTCGGATAATCTGCTTAATTGTTCGTAGTCCTCAGCCATTTTTGGAGTAAAGGTTATCTCCGAATTTGACAAAAACATTTGTTTTCTGGCTTCTTCCAGTATTTCAAGTCGCTTTTCTAATTGCTTTACTTTTTCAAAAGTATTGTTATTAATTCCTGTTTTTACTGAGCCGTTTGATTTTTGGAATATATTAGTCATATAAAATTACTAATTTAAGGATAAAGCTTGGACAAAGTATCAATAATTTTTTCGTCTTTAATTCCCTTGCTTCGCATAACCAGAGCTTGCGAACCTGCCAACAAAACATCGTGCCAAGAGAGAAAACAAATCCAACATTCTCCAATAATTAGCTTTAGATAATCAAATCCTTCTACAAAGATATCTTTAGAGAAATAAATAGTTTTGGTATATTTTGCATCGAATTCTTTATAAGAGTTATATTGCATTGAAAATTCCTTTAAAGAACATAATTTTTGCTTACCTCCATCCATAACAATTAAATAACTGGAAACGGGTTTTTGCACTGATTTTTGAGGAGTGACTCTTACAAGTGATTGCATAATTTTACGATAAATTAAAGATTTGTTTTGAGGTATTATGTAGCTTTTAAATGTTATTAGCTTTCTTAAAAATGCTTTTTTATATTATAATATATTCACCTTAATAATAACAGTTTATTTATCATTTTGTAAATATTTTATGTGTTAATTTTATTCATTTTTATTTTCTTATTACCATTAATTTGTGGAGTATAATAGACTTATTTTCTACTTGAAAAAGAAAGGCATGAAGTTAATTGCCTAGCCCAGAAGGTTAATTGTTTTTTTTCAAGTAGCAATCCTTAATTTATTAGTCATAACAAACAAAACTTTTAAAGAATCCAAAATCAAAATGACTATAGCTTTTAGTTATCTGGAATTTTCTGATATACTAAAACCCATAAATTAAAATTTCGAGCATTTTAATTAAAGCTGCAATAATTATAAATATAATCATTGGAATTATAGCTATTTCTATTGAATCTTGTTGTCCCCGCAAGAAAAAAAATAGACCGAAACATATTACAAAAGCTAAAACAAATAAAATATTTATTTCGGCACTAGTATGGCATATTAGATCGCTCAATGAGCCTTGATTACTTCCTCTAAACATCTGTGTAAATCCACTGGTTAATTTAGGGAACAATATGATAGAGTTACAATCTTTATCATTGCTTATTAATGGTTTATTCACAGTAAAAGTTTGGAGGAATATTTGATTTTCAACAATCAACTTTTTCAAAAATGGTAGTGAAAAGCCTAAAGAATAATGCCCAAGAATTTTATTATTCATCTTGTTTGTGTGAATTCTAAAACTTAATTGGTAGAAAATTTAGATTTAAATTTTTTATATTTAGAGTGTTTTTCAAGTAAAGTATGATTTTTGGGTCTTAGGCAAAACACCAAATAAACAGAGGGCAGTATCAACAAAAGACCTGAGAAATCATCGACAATAAAAGTAGGAAAGAGTAAAAGTAGAATTATGTAAATTAAACCCGCAAGTGAAACGCCCAAAATTGCATATTTAAAATCTCTCACCCACATTTTTGTTTGGATTTTTCCCATGTTTGTTGTGCAATATTTAACTATTTCATTTTTGTCAAACCTAGTCATTCCAACCATTAATCGGCTTAGTTCTTCGCTGTCAATATTTAGGTCATCAGAAGAGTTTTCGATAATTTCTAAAATACGGTAATAATTATCAGCCATTATTTTTGCTCTTTAACTTTTAGCAAACAACCAACAATAAACACCAAGTACATCGACGAAAGCAAATATAGTAGCCGAATAAAATATCATGATTCTGTCTGCTCCTAAAATCGATGCTATTAACATTTGGCTAGAACTACAAGCCAAGAAAATAAAACCGTAACCACTTATAGGTGTATTTAGAGCCAACATTAGACCGCCACAAAAAGCAAAGATACTACTAGAAATCTTTAAAACATTAGGATTTAATAGCTTACGTAATTTCTGATTTCTATCTCTAAGATTAGCTAAATATTTACTTCTATATTCATTTTCTTGTACTTTTAATTGTACCAAATAATCTAGTTGAATTCCCAATACTCCTCTTAAAAACTCAAGAGTGAAATGATGATATCTAATAAAATCAGTATCCTTAATTTTTGGTTTCAATTGTCTACCATATTTAAAACCTAAATCGAAACTGTAGAAGTCTTGAGTACTAAGTTGATAAGGACGAGGATACAAATATCTAGAGAAAAACTTAAATATTTTGATATGCCAAGGTTTAGTATCTCGGTCATTACCCATAGTAAAGCCAATGACAAAAGCTTCATCAGAAGAATCAACTTTTCTGTCTAATAATAGATGCAGACAATCGTGACCTAATAATGATATATTACCTGGCAAAGCCATAGGAGAAGCAGGGTTTTCTAGTAGTCTAATCAGCCAAGGAATATCTTTTGGCTTGTCTATAGAAAACTCTTTGAGAGCTTCTTTTAGAGTTATTTTACTATCTAATATTTCTACCATGATTAGATTGTTGAGAATAATAGATTTTGTAACTTCTACTGGGAAAAGAGAGATTAAGTTAATTGCTTGACCCTAAAGATTGTTTAGGGTCGCTCCTGTCCTCCCCTGACCTAAAGTTTCTGTTGCTCTGGGATGATGTCGGTTATACCGACACCCTTGATAAAAACTACTTCTTCTGACCGCGCAATGAAACAAAGCCAGCATCATCAACGTACGCCTGACCTTGCCCCGATAAGATGATGTTAGAGATCGCAGTACCAGCAGCTTCGGAGTTGGGGCGATCAGTATTTACCAAAGTCAACCTCCGTACCAGAGGATAAGTACCTCGGCTGAAAGCTTCCTTGTTAGTCTGTCCGTCACTCAAAAACGGGTCAACATAATTAACGACTTCAGGATTAACAACACTACTTTGACCCAATGTTAAAAACTTCAGTAAACTCTGGTTCTGAACTAAGCTTGCCGAAGCATAGCCAATTGCCCCTGGTGTATCGATAACTTTTCTAACTGCTAGGGTGTGATTAGAAGCATAGTCAATCTTGGCGTTATCACTGACCTCGAATCCTAGTGCTTCCACATTTTCTTTAGAGAGAATCACAGGAGTAATCGGTAAATCTTTACCCCCAAGTTGTTGCCAGTTGCTAATCTTTCCTTGAAAAATAGACATCAATTCTTTAATTGTGATTTTGTTGACTGTTAATTCTGGATGGGTGTAAAAGACGATGCCATCAACAGCGATCGCATTTTCTTGTAATTGAATATTTTGCAGTTTAGCTTTGGCGTATTCGGTGGGACTTAGAGGTCTAGCGTTAAAGACAAAATCGATATCCCCTGCCAGCAACATATCTATGGCTACAGAGTAACTGGGGTCTTCATAACTGGGACTCGTATATCTAGACGCAAAGTTAGGAAAAGCATTGACTATTTCTGCGACCAATCCTGCTTTTAGCAACGCTGCAAAATAACCGTCACCAGAATAAGAAAATATGCCACCAGGGACATTCTCCACGTCTTTGATTGCCCTGACTAACTTAATACCACCACCATTTACTGATTCTACTTGGGGAATTTTATCGACTTTAGCCGTAGCATTGTTGCTATTAAAAAATAATTGATGGGTCAATAACAATAATGAAATAAATCCCACCACAATCCCTGAAGCATTCTGAGGCTTTAACAATTCTTTTTGCCAATTATTTAATTTAGAGTGATTAACTGGCTGAACCTGTTTGTTTCTGGGCTTTTTATAAAGCTGTTGCTTGGTAACTGTTTGACCTTGAGGCTTATTAGTAATTACTTGGTTTAATTGTTGAGACGGAAATAAAGATTCTCCACAGATATCACACTTATCATTATTGGGGGGATTCAGATCATAATGACAGTTAGGACAGATTATTTTACTATTTTTTAGCTGCTCCATAACTTTAACTCCTCACAAAATTAGAATTTAATAGCTTCTTATAATTTGGTTCTTTGTCTAATGCCTTGAATTGAGATATCATAAATTCGCTAATTTTCTTAGCAGCATAATTCAGATGTTTCATATTTCTACCAGGCTTAAAAGCTTCGATATTATCTCCTCTATCAAATAGCTTGACCCCTGATTGAAACAGCTTTAATTCTTCTTCAGTTACTCCTGCACGAGATGCAATAATCTGATTGGCACGTTCGGGGTTTTTCTCCATGAAATCCAGAATGTCAAACCAAGTATTAACTAAACCTTGTACTGCCTTTGGATTCTCGTCAATCAACTTTTGGGTGACTACTAATAGATCGGGAATTGCACCAGGAAAGTCAAAAGAGGAGATTAATTCTTTGCTTCCTTGCCTCTCTAATGCTGTTAACCAGAATGGGGGAAATGCCCCTACTGCATCCACTTGTCCTTTGGCAAATGCTACTGCTGCTGCACCAGTTTCTAAGTTGACAATATCTACATCATCCCTGGACATTCCATTTTTTTGCAGTGCCAGGGTTAGGAGAAAATCATCTACTACTCCTTCTTCTAGTGCTACTTTCTTAGCTTTTAAATCTTGAATTGTATTGATATCTTTGCTAACAATTATCTTGTCGTTGCCAGCAGAATTATCGTTAACTAATACTACTACTTCGCCAAATACAGCCTGATCAACTTGGGGAATAGTATCGTTTAAAGTTTGACAGTTAGCATCTAAAAGTCCTGTTGATAATGCAGATATAGAATCTGAGTAATTATCGAACCATTTAAGATTGACATTTACACCATTTTTCTCAAATAAATGTTCCTCTTTGGCTATATCCCAGAGCCACCACCCTGACCAATTAGAGTAACCCATGTTAATGACTTCAGTTGGTGGAGGAATTGAGGTATCTTGACTGAGAATGCTTTTTATATTCGGAGCATTAACTGTTATTAGAAAGCTCGTTAGAAGTAATATGGCAAATGTCCAGATTATTTTAGTTATTCTAGTCATAACAAGCTTTTTCTTTTAGATAACTTGTGGAGAATAATTAACTTAAGTGATTGCTACTAGGAAAGAAAAATATTCAACTTCTGAACTATTAATTAGAGTTGATAACGGCTGGGTTTAAATCCCTATTGACTACAATATTAGAAGTAAATTCTTGTTTGATTTCTTCGTACATACTATTAGTTATACCAGCGATTTTATTTAAGAGCATTTTCTTAACTTCAGCTTCAGAAATATAACCACAACTTCCCCATCTATTTAGAGAACAACCTAAATTTGTTTCTAGTTCTTTACACAAAACTTCTGGACTATTATTGACACAGATTTGTCCAAATATCATGGCTATAATAAAATTACTTGGTTGATTGGTATTTACTACACAAGAATCTTTAATTCTTCTCAGAAAAGAAACGGACTTAATTAAATTATCTACGTAAGCTTGATTATCTCTAATGAGCTCCTGAATGATTTGAATTGCTAGGGTCAAAATCTGGGCTTTTATCTTACATCTATAAATATGTAATAGAGCATTAATTATTGCTTTATAACTTTCTTGGATAACTTTTTGTTGGTCAGATTTAATCATTTTAGAGTATAAGAAAGCATAAGACTTTTGACCTCCATTTTCTTTTTTTAGGTAGGACTGTCTCTCTATCTGATACTGTTGGGATAAATTCAAGAGAAATGCTTCTACTTTGCTTAAATACTTCAAACAAGGTCTAGGTGAAGTACTCGACCAAAAATCATTAAGAAATTGTTGATTTTTATCTCTTAATTCATTCTTAAGTTCTTGAAAGTTTAGTTCTAAGGAAGCTACACATCCAGGCTCAGTATTGTCTTCAGGATTGCCATAATACCAAGAAAATATCTCTTCTTCCAGACCAATGATATTTTCTAATGAGCTATCTTCTAAACTTCCACTTATTTCTTTTACTTCTAGCTCTAACTCCTGAATTAAACTAGAAGATAATTCTCCTTGTCCCAATAATTTAAACAACTGATTCTCAGAATTTTCGGTTTCTTCTAAACCTAATAAATTCAAAACATCTGACCAATCAGGTAATTCTGATTTGACTGAATCTAGCCAGTAATCTATTACATAGGATGCCAATAAATTATTCCAGTTTTCTTGGTCAAATAATTCTGTATTCATCTTAATATATCTCTTGGGTAATTATTCTAAATTTTGGCTTCGCTCGCGTTCATCCTTTAATTCAGTAGATGATGAAGACTTATCGGTCAGATATTCAATCAAAGGAGCACCATAAAGCAACCTAATTACAGATAGTAACAAAAGGGCAATTATTGTTAATTTACATAAACTTAAACTCCTTCTATTTCTAGCTTCGCTCTTTTTTTCAATCTCCACCAAGAAATCTTTTTCTTGTCCTTCCAGAATTCTGGACAAATCTTCAAAATTTTGCCAGCTTAGAAGAATCTCCTCTGGTAATTTGTCTTGATTAGCTCCCAAATACTGAGCGACTATTTTTCTGCCATTCTTTTTAATAAGATGAGCTATTTCTAATTCATTTTCCACTTTCATTTTCTAACAATCCTGTAGTTTCAAAAAAATTGAAATCATGAGCAAATAAGAAAGCATAACAGAAGAAAATAGCTATTCCCCAAGTACTTACTGTCAAGGAAATCAAGAAAAAATTAAGTATCTTAGAGTACCAATATTCAATTGTTTCAGTAATTTGTATTGAGCCAATATTTTTTTGATTCTTTTTGATTTCTTCTTGATTATTTAATTCTTTAAACTCTTGCCAAATTTGAATAAAATCTTTGGGTAAATCATCTTGATTGACTAATAAATATTTACTTAACTCTAGTAATGCCTCATCTCTTTTATTCTGATATTTGGCAAGATTCGTAATAGTTGGCTTGAGCATAGTTTATAAATCCACCTTGGGCTGACGAAATCTAAAATTTTGACACATGGCATTTTGTTGAGAACAACCTACGCCATTGGGGATATTGATTCCTAACATCGCTCCTAAGAGTAAAGCGATCGCGAATACCAGGAACAGGAAGGGAAATGACTCTAGAATATTCATCATTTCCAATCTCAAGACACGACGTTGTTTTTGTTTGGCTTCCAAATTTTTGACCCTTTCTTCTCGTTCTTTTTGTTTAAGTAATAGTGCTGCTGCCCTAATTTTGAGAGCTTCGTGTTCTTGAATTAGTAACCCTGGTAATTCTTCGTCAATTACTTCTCGAACAATAACTTTTAACTTCCAGGCGGTAATGCTGAATTGTTTTTTGTCGGATTTAGCTTCCCCTGCTTGAATTCTTCCACATCAGCGTTGACAAAATCTTCAAAGTTTTTCTTAAAATCCCCGCCTAATACATTTGCCACAAAAAACTTTTCAATACCCCTTTCCAGATTTCCTTTCATTTCTAGGAATTTAGTTTGAGCTATACCAGGTACATTCTGATACATGGCTTGGGCTATTTCTTTGGCTACTTCTGTTGTCACATCATCCATGCCCAGATTTTCTTCAGGGGTAGATGCTCCGTGACTACCATTGCTTTGATGGGAAACATGACCATTGGAATTAGATTGTTGCATGGGTTCTTCTACTTTCTTAGATTCTTTTACTACTAGGTATACTTCATTCTCTGCTAGACAGGAAGCGATCGCTTTATCCAATGGAATTCCTTTCTGGAGTGATTGACAGACATGATCAAATGCTTCTATTTGAGCCTTACTGGGGTTTTTAGTGGGGTTTTCTATTTTGATTCGGAGTAAAATATCTTGCCCTACCTCCTGAGTGATTCCATATTTTTCGGCAATGTCTCTAAATTTCTTATTCATCTTGCTTAATCCTTAGTTATTACTTACTTACGGTTAATGGCTGGTTGTGAAGTAACTAAAATTCCTCACCTTCAAAATTGATATAAACATCATCCTCATCAATCTCTTCTTCATCGTTTGAGACAAAAAAACCTTTTTCAGCTTCTTCTGAGTTAGATTCCTCGGAGAAAATAGTTTCAGTTGTTTCAGTGATATCTATTTCGTTGACCTTATCGGAATGTGAATTTAATATTTCTGAACGACTCATAGCTAAATTCATATAAGTCTCAAACTGGGTTCGAGATACTTCACATCTTTGTTTAATCTCTGACAAACTGGCTCCTTCTGACGCAGCAGCAATGGGTGAGAACATACAAGAAAGGGCAATCTCTAATCCATCTCGTAATAATATTTCTCCTGAATTCAGATACTCAACGGCTTTGGCTACATTCTTACTTTCAGCAAAACTCGTGTCTATTTTTAATCTAACTTGACGCACTTTTTACTACCTCTAATCTTGGTTTTTCTACGGAAGGAGTCACAGTTTTGACCTGGTCTAAGGTCTTAAAATAGCCATAAGAATCTAGAAATAATGGGACGATTGATTTGTCTTTCCCTTTGATGTCAAAACGTTGACTAAATTCTTTACCTAAAGATTTACACCAGTTGAGCTTAATCCCATATTTAGCTTTAAATAATTCAGTTAATTCAGCAGAAAAATAATTAGCTGCACCTCCAGCAACACATACTTGCTTCGTTATCTGAATCTTTAAAGATTCAAAATCCTTAGTGCGATCATGCCAATATTGAGGACGGGCTATTTTGATGGCTTTAGTTAGTTGAGCCATTTCCTCATCACTCTTGGTTTGAGTTAATTGAATCAGAAATAAGGGGTCTAAATTACTGCCCGCTTTGGCAATTAATTCCGCAGTAGATAACTCATATTGAACGGGAAACTTCAGACCTCGAATAAAACTGTGCATTCCTGAACTTGGGAAGGTTTTAGAATGTTTGACTGAAAGTTCTCCTCGGTTAAAAAACAACCAAGTTAGGTCACTATGTCCCATCATTAATATTGCTGCTTTGTTAGTGGGAAAAGATTTATAAATCCCATAACCCTCAGCTTTACAATAAATTTTATCGACACTAATGTTCTTAATCAGATTGCCATTAACCCAAAATCCTTGACCTTCAATAATCTTTCTCAGCCATCCTCCTAATAAACCCCGATCTTCAATTTCGTCTAAGGGCAATAAAATCCCCAAGTTTAATCGGATCTGCTTTTTAGACTTGGCTGAGGCATGAACTAAATACCCTAAGAATGCCAAGACTTTGACTAATAATGTCTCAAATTTCCTTTCATTGACGTATAAAAGTCCTGGGCGAGAAGCTGATTCTCCGATTTGCCAATAAACTCGATCTCCAGTTATGGGATTGAGATAACTCACTAAACTTGAATCTAGCGCAATACCCTCTTCTACGTACTCTAGTAGATCGTGATAGGTAGCTTCTGTTAGTTCCCTTACCGATGGCTCTACTAAAAAATAGCCTTCATCATTAAACGGACATTCTCCCGACGGATAAGACGCGATTATCTTACTGCCAGAAGTACCCGCATCAAATGCCACTGTTATCTCTGACATTGTTTAGATACCTATTGTTATATTTTTTCGCTTGAACGTGGGGAGATGCTCTTATCCGAAGGTTTATCCTTTGGGGAGAGGATATCCAATCGCGTAATTCGCATATCCAACCACGTTCTTTATTTAATGCTTAATATCAATAGCCAGAAACTATCGATCGCATAGTGCCAGGTTATGCCTGACCCACAGTCTATTTGTCATAGACAAAGACACTGCGATTATTTGATTGTTAATTGAAAACTCATTTGCCACTAACGACTCTTTTTTTGATTCTGAGCTTGAGAACTTAAGTGTGGGGGAGCAACTTGTTCTTCTCAATTCTCAAAATCCGTTAAGTCATTCGGACTTGACAGGACTTATGGAAAGTTAGTCTTCTTTTTCTAAAACAGGATGCTATGGTTTCAGAAAAATTTTGACGACGACAACAGAACAATTAAAACATTTTTTGGGGGTTGGGTACATCGTATCTCATTTTTTTTAAATAGTCTCAATTGTAAAAATAAATTAATAAACTCTTGCAACAACAAAAGCTACATTAAACACACATAAAATATTTTTTGAGAAACAATTCATATAGTACTAATAAACTCCACTTAAATTAGGTTTTAAGTACCCATTTGTATGCACGGAGTACCCATTAGTACCCATCTGTACCCATTTATATGCACGGACTACCCCGATTTGCTCTATTCATTACCCTGTTTGCCATTGAGCCATTTTTAGGTTAAAATTAGGAGGATTTTTCTGCACCACACAACCCGCCACAAAAAGGTTCTGCATGAGCCTCAATTTTATCCTCAATTGTATGTCGTTTGTCATGTATTCATTACATAGTTCATGTGTTTAAACTGTAATTATCTAATTTCAATTTTTTAGCGACTAGCTAACAGCTAACAAATTCAAAAGTAATTATTTTTCGTAAACTTACTAGTGTGAAAAGTTTTTCTGTGTTACTCTCAGAATAATAGTCTTCTTGCTCAACTCAATATTTAACTCTCCAACTACCCATCAATATCAATAACAAGCTTTTTAGCCACGCTTGTCTTTTTAGCCACCAGCTAGTATCTAATTGCTAGTCCTAAAGGATCCCTAAAGGGTATATCCGAAGGTGTATCCTTTAGGGCACCTGCGGATAACACCTGCGGATATCGCTAGTTGCTAGTTGCTAAAGAATAACTTTTGACTTTTCCTGTCAAGCAGGACAATGTGACTTTTGACTTTTGACTTAAGAAAGGATGCTCAGTATCAATACTGTTACTTCAGGTATCAGAGAAAAAGAAGAATACTATACCGAAGATGAATCCTTAACCCAGTCTAAGGAGAAGTATTATAGTGAGTCTGAATCTCAAGATAAGTCTCAAGCTAAAACTGCTACTCAAAATAAAGTCGCTAAACTGACTCAAGCGGTGGCTTATGGCAAAGGTGCAGCCGAATTAGGTTTAACTGGCAGTTTTAGTAAGGAAGATTTCAAATCTCTGTTTTATGGGTTTAAGCCTGGTTCACAAGAACGGATTAGAGGACATAGACCCAACGGAGACACTCAAGAACGATTGGCAGAAGATTTAACTTTTTCCGCTCCTAAAAGTGTTTCAATGGCTCTACATCTCAATGGAGACAATAGATTATTTGATGCTCATACTGAAGCTGTTAAATTCGTATTAGATGAAGTAGAACAGCGATATATTCAAACTCGGATTCAAGTTAATGGAGAACGTAAAGTTGTTAACACTGGCAACTTAACTGCTGCTTTGATTCCCCACCATACTTCTAGAGATGGGGATATGCAGCTTCACACCCATGCAGTAGTTTTCAATGGTACTAAAGGAGCAGATGGCAAATGGCGAGCTTTACACAATGATGCGATCGCTAACCAAGAATGGCTCGGTCATCTATACCAACAGAAATTAGCCCAGAAAGTGCAGCAATTAGGGTATTCCATCTATGAAACCAAGAATGGTTTTGAGTTAGAAGGTATTTCTCCGCATGATATTAAGGTATTCAGTAAACGTTCTGTTGCCATCATTAATCAACTCAAACAGGAAGGAAAAGAAATCAATCATGCTAATCGTGATGAAGCTGCTTTAACTACTCGTAAAGCTAAAAACATTTCTCAAACCCTTACTGAATACCAACACCATTGGCAACAAGAAGCCAAAGCTAACAAAATCAAAGCTCCAAAAGCCAAAACCACTCCTGTTGCTCCTTTGGGTAAGAAAACAGCATCTCAACTATTAAATAGTGCCATTGCTCACCTTAATGAAACTTCGGTTTCTTTGGAGCGAGATGATATCTATAAATACGTTTATCGCTCTGGTATTCAGAATTTTAAGTTATCGGAACTAGACCAAGAAATTAGCACTAATAAAGAACTTCTGACTCTTAAAAACGATAAATTTACTACTGTTAAAGCCTTACAAAGAGAGATTAAAACCGTTAAGCAATGGATGAAGGGACAGGGTAAGAGATCCCCACTGTTAGATAATCCGAATCTAGAAGGAACTTTACTCAATTCGGGTCAGAAAGAAGCTATTTCTCGTACTTTAACTTCAACAGATACTCATCAGATTATTCATGGACTATCTGGAGTTGGTAAAACTACAGCTTTGGGGGTTTTGAGACAACAACTCAAAGGAAGCAAAGTAGAAATTAAAGGTTTTTCTCCTACTATTGAAGCTGCTGCCAAGTTAGAGTCCGAACTAAAGATTAAAACTAATACTGTGGCTCACTTAGTTCTAAGTAAGCCAGACAATAAACCTCATCAGCTATGGATTATTGATGAAGCTGGCATGATGAGTGCTAAGGGCGCAACAGCTATTTTAGACAAAGCAGATTCGGTCGGGGCAAGAATACTATTAGTGGGAGACAAAGGACAAAATTCTAGTATTGAAGCTGGTAGTCCTTTGAGGTCATTAATCAGTCATGGTGCTACTACTCACAGTATTAGTAAGATTCTGCGTCAACAGAACACTATCCAAAAGCAAGCTGTAGAATTGATTGCTGAAGGTAATGGTAAATCCGCTTTAGAACTCCTCAACACTCATGGTTATGTCACGGAAATTGAGGATAGAGAAGAACGTTCTCAATCTGTAGCCAAGCAATATCTGGAATTATCTGACAAAGAGAGAGAGCAAACCTTAATTGTTACTGGTACTAATAAAGAACGACGAAGCATTACTCAAGAGATTAGGAAAGGACTTAAAACCGAAGGGAAACTAGGAGAATCCGTCAAAGCTGTACAATTAGTTTCTCGCAATCTGAGTAAAGAACAATCGAAGCAAATCAATAACTATGAAACAGGAGACTATATTAAACTCCATCGCGAGTATAAGGGAACTCCCTTACAAAAAGGTAAGCTCTACAAAGTTGAGGGTATAGAAGGTGAGCATTTACTGCTGAGTTCTCATGGTGGTAGGAATTATCGCTTTGACCCATCTAAATTCAGAGACAAACAAGTTTTTACCTCCGATGAAATTGAATTGGCTGTAGGGGATCAATTACGTTGGACTGCTGGAGCCGATAAGCATTTGGGTCAAATTAACGGTAAACAAGTAACAGTTACGAACTTTAACTCTATGTCTATGAATGTCATGGACAATCAAGGTAAAACCCAGGAAGTATCATTACTCAAGCCTCTGCCGTTAGATTATAATCTCGTTTCTACTTCCTATCGCGCCCAAGGTAAATCCAAAAAGCGCGTCATTGTTTCTGCCACCTCAGACCCTACTTCTAGTCTCGAACCTTTCTACGTCAAGATATCCCGTCAAACTAAAGATTTAACCGTTTATACCCAAAACCTGGAAAAACTTAGGAAGTGGGTTGAACACTCTAATGCACAAGAAAATCCTCTCGAATTAATTAAGGAATATTATGACAACCAACAAAGAACTCATGACAGCCATCTCTCAGTTAAATCAGCAGAATCAACAAATCAGAGAACGATTGGAGATCATCGAAACCCAGAACTCACAAATCCAAGAACGGATATTAATCAACAAAGAGCAAGTTCCTTATCTAGTCCAAGACGTACTCAACCAGTTTATCCAACAGTTGACCCAAGCCCTACAGAAACCGAAAAACAACGAGTTAAACGAATTGATCCAAGAACTAACCAACTCAATTCAGTCTCTTTACAACAAAATTCATTTCTCCAGCTTAATTTATCTCGATACCAAGGAGAAAATACAAGAGTTTCGCTCGCAATCACAGAATCACTCTCCTTCAACCGATTAGAAGATTTAGCAACTGCCATTACCAATGCTCAGGCTGAAGATGAACTAAGAAATGCCATTTCTGGTGTTAATGTTTATCTCCAAGAATTTGAGCAAAAACTGAAATTAGAAGAACTAGATGCCATTTCTCATGCCCTGGATGAATGGCAACTGGGACAACAGTTGGCACATACTATACAAATTGCCGATGAAACAGAACACAAATATCAAGATGTAATACTAGCCAAGATTGAATCGCAGAATATCTCTCAACCAGATATACAACAATTGATTAAAGCTATCGAGCAATGGCACACACAACAAGATTTAACTACTGTTATTTCTGGGGCTAGTGAAGCGATCTCTCATCTTTACGAGCGAATTAATTCCTCTCCTGAATATAAGTTTGAGAATCTAGAACAATTAGCCAATGCCATATCTCAACAACAAGCTAGTGATGTCATAGCTGAACACCTATCTATTTTCCAAGAAGCATCCAAAGAACTTAAACACACAGTTCAGGAGCAATTAGATCGCTTAATTGATTCTGTCAATATTCATCCTGTACTAGCTCAATCCACTAATCCCCAACTCCTTGATTCAGTTTCTTCTTTACGGGAGCAACGTACTAGGAGTGTTTTCTGGCAACCAGAATATCCTGACATTCTCCCCAGAGATCTAGATACTTACATTGATGAGAAACACTGGTCGGAATTTAAGAAGAGTGCTATTCATCCCGATTTAGTAGTTCTCAATGCTGAAACTATTCAGGGTAATGAAGTTTACGAACGTCTCCTCTCTGATAAACTTGCCAAATTAGGTAGCGGTCAAGTAGTTACTCAGCCCATGAAACGAGTCATGATGCGATATGACGACGTTGCTGATGGTGGTTGGTGGGGCAATGCTGGTATTGATGCTCTGTCTCTGGTTGATTTAGAGCCTGGTGAAAAACCAGATTATACCGATTGGGGTTGTTTCAAACCCGATACTCCCCGTATTGATACTCAAAAGAGTGCCACCCGCAGCACACCAAAATATCGTAAGTATGAAAATCCTGCCAATGCTAAAAGAGTTCCTTTCTTACCCGATGTAAGCTCGCGCCTGGCTGAGAAGATTTACCAAAAACATGGCATTAATCCCACTGCCGAAGAACGGGAAAGTGGTTTCTGGTATGTTGTTAAACAATATCCTCAGATTCCTATTACCATTACTGAAGGGTTTAAGAAAACCTTATCTAGTCTATCTCAAGGTGAAGTTACCATCGGTTTAACGGGTGTTAACCATATTTATCGTTCCACTGATGATGACAAGAAGAAACTAGCCAAACGTCAACTCAATCCCGAAGTAGCTGTTTTTGCCAATCCCGAAAGAGAATTTAGATTTGCCTATGACCAAGATACCAAGGTTAAAACTATCATTAATGTCCGTCGTGACATGGTTAGGGGTATTGAGTTACTTGAGGAACGAGGGTGTAACGTTAAAGTACTTAAATGGAATAGTGAAGATGGCAAAGGGTTAGACGATCTAATTTCTCAAGCTGGACCGATAGCTTATGCTGAAGCTCATCGCAATGCTGTCTCCTCTGACCTTGACAAGAAAATTCACTATCGTACTGAATATAATAAACTTGCCAAACGAGTCAAAGAAGAACTTGGTGATGATCTTAGTAGTGAAAGATTAGATTTAGAAGTTTATATTAGGTCAGTCCTCAAGGGTGACAAGGAAGACGGTACTAGAGTTGTTGGTGAATCAGATCAATCTCGTCTCTTAAAACAAGAAAAACCCCAGATGGTTAAGCCTTACCTTGAAGCCATTTCCCATGTTGCTGGTACTTATAAGAGTCTTAGTGATAAAAATACTCCTAAGTTGGATTATTGGGCTAAGAAGATGCTTAAACAACAAACAGCTAAATTTAAAGTTAAACAGGATGAAAGGCTGGAAAAACGGAAGATTATCACCAAAAATCAGGATTTGATTCTTTAAAGTCAAGTTCATTTGATTTTTCCTGGTTTGGGAATTGTTGCCGTGATAAAGACTTTTGAGACATCCTTAATTTGACTTGAGCTTGAGTTATTACTGCTTTTTCTGCCATTTTTCCCTGACCTCGCTCTGCCAATTTTCGATACTCTGGATCGTGATTTTTCATCATTTCAGTTACTATTTCTCTATCCATCCCCTCACTCAGAGCATTCATTGCCATCTTCTGAGAACCTGCCAAACCTATTTCTCTAACTTCTTGAGAGTAAGATTCATACAAGTTCTTTTGCGCCAGTCGCAGGAAATCCTGACGATTATATTTGACCAAATCCTTGGCAAACTCTCTTTCTATGGGGGTAATGTGAGAATCTGGAACTGAGTTAATAATCTCATCAATAGTATCAGGGGTAAGCTTATTGGCTTGTCTTAACCAAGTGACTGCTGCGGAGGGTCTTAACTTCATCATCTTACCAACCAAATCCCGATGATATTCATTAAAGTATGATGTCTGGGTGGTCATATACTTCTGAGGAGTCAAGTCTGGTTCGTTTGCCAAACGACCTGCAATAGTCATTCCAAAACTCATCCCATTGTCAAATAATGGGGCTAAACTCTTATTGCCATTACTATCTACCCCGATTTCCCAATTTTTCCCATGTCTATCCTGATTAGCAATTAAACCATCGAAGATAATTTGACCAGTCCACAAATCTAAACCATCGTTGATGTTATCGGGAGGCTCATAATTGGGAGGTAACTCAATATTATTTTCAGCGATAAAGTTGGTTTCTTCGTTGAAATTGTAAGGATAGTGACCCAACTGTTGAAAAATTACTGCTTCTGATTCTTGGTATGAAAGACCTTCTTGTTTGTAGTTAATGGTAATGATCCCAGGCGCATTAGCATTTGACTCGAATGTTTCAGATAAGACAGCCAATTCATAACGAGCCATAGGAAGTTGCATGAGTTTTCCTATCTCATAAGCTACTTTTTCCGTCCAGTTTTTTCCATAGGGTCTATCTAATTTAACCAAACTCTTTCCCAACTGGGGATGGTTGACCCAAAACTTGGTCAAAAGACCTTGAAACTCTCGTCTATCTAGCTTTCCAGCCCTTCTGAGATCGGGAGTAATTTCAAAAACAGGATATATGGTCATTGATTTTTTTAACAAGGCATGGAATTTAAGGGAAGGAGAAACGGGTGAGAATACAAGGTTTTATTTTCAATTGGTTCAATTTCACATTTAAGCAACAACCAACCACCATAAAGAGAATCTTGGCGATTAATTTGAGCTATACTTAGAGTCACATTTTTAACAGGACACTGACTCAAGAAAAAGTGAACATAATCAGGACAGTAACCGATGTGCAAATCCTGGCATAAAATTTTAGTCCGCTCAACATCAGTTTCAATAGTGAGTAATTCTTTTCCTGTTACATTATCCGCGAACTCTTTGACTCCTGGTTTATTGTCTTTAATGAAGTAAGCAATATCATCACAAAGAAAATAAAATTCATAATTCCCATCTTTATTGGGAGCAACTTCAGGGAAGAAATCATAATCGTCGTTGTTTCTTCTTCCTAAACTCCGAGATAGATAAGTTATGGTGTCTCTTTTCCCTTTAGCTTCAGGAATCCCCAGAAAATCGTAGAGGTCTAGAGTATCGGGACGATGGGGAATACGGTTAATTAGATTTGGACTTAATTGAGTTAAGTGCCAAAGTTTTTTATAACCAGCATCGGGGTTAAAAATCATCGAACGCAATCTCTGATAATTCGCCTCAAAGCCTTTGGTATAAGAGTAATAATAATTACCTTGACCATCCCAACTAATACGATAAATGGGAACCCATTGCTGTGGTAATTCTGGATCACTCTCACGCCAACCCATGTACAAAGCCTTAATTTCTCTAGTTTCCATAGCTAGTTAAATTTATCAAATGAAGATATAAATACTTTCTGGATTTGTCACAGCTTCGTCAAAATCAGTTTTGGTTGCCAAGTCAAAATTACGGTTTTTGGCATATTCCATAATTTCATCCATTTCACATCGAGCAGTCCGCCAAGTTTCTTCTACTGCTTCCAAAGCCACATCCAAACCTATTTCACTGGCAAAATCAAAACAGTCAACAATAGTTTTCGGAATATTGTATATTTTTACTGGAATTCCTTCAATTATATGGGTTTCAATTCCTTGCTCATAAATTGATTCGGGCATATAAACCACTTTTACGGGTAGAGAAGAATCTTGAGGATAAGATGAACCTTCAGGCAAAGCAATCCAAACTTCCCCTGGTAATTGAGTGGTAATACCATGAAATCTCAAAGCACTAGCTAGACAAACTACCGCTTTGGGAAAACTTACAGCTACTTCTACAAAACTGTGCCATGTTTGAAAATCAGCATTTTCAGGCATATAAATTCCTTTAGCAGAAGGATAAAGTACTCCTGAATCTACTAATTTCTCAATTTGAACTTGATTCGCCCCTATAGCCAAAATTTCAGTTTCAGTTAAAACACTTTTCCTTTCTCCCAAGCTATAAATGATTGATTTTAATTTTTGGTTAGTTATTTGATTCATTTATGAACAAAGTTTTACTCTATCATCGGGATATTTTTGACAGATTTTGCTTCTGTCATTTTGCTTAATTTATTGAACTTGAAATGTGCGATCGCTTTTATTATACGCCACTTTTTTATCAATTTGTTGACATTTTAACTTATCAATCTTGAACAGCGATCGATAGTAACATTCCTAGCAAAAATCAATCAAAAGAAGTCGGGCTAAAATCTGCCTTCCACTCCCCATCTTTCCGATACAAATCAAGATAATTACCTGACCAACTTCCATCGTTATAATCAATACTATATTTTAATTTGACAAATTCTTTCCCCATTAATATCCTTTTTTTAGAAAAATACTTAATCCCACCTTTTTGTTTTATGACATTATGTTTCTTAGACAAAGTTGAAGTGATATTCCGATTAGTAAAATGTCTAATACTGCTAGAGGTAAAAAACTTTAATGTTTGATCAATATCACCTTGTTCTATTAGTTTTATCAATTGTTCAGCTTTTTTCTCTGGATTTTGTGTTAGACAACCAGCATAAGCAACACAATTATGTATCGTCTCAAAATCTGTATTACAACCAGAAATCATAATACAACTACTCAGAAGAACTGTTAGGATTGTTTTTCTTTGTTTCATTTTTCTTGAGCTTATAATTGTAAATCAAAATCTAATTCCTAGCGCCATCTTAACTATATAGTCTTGTAAGATTGCACTAAATTAGGGGTATAAAAAGTTAGTAACTTTACATCAACAAAGATGATGCTTTTTCTTGGCTCAACTTTTGTTGTTGTTTCAAGTTAGATAATTTCACCTGTGCTTGTGCATTAGTAACTATTTGAGCGAGACTTTTATTGGCTAATCGCTCAGTGTTGGTTTTTGTGAGCATTATATAGCCAGAATCCTGACTTTTGAGCATATTGGTCACATTTTCATGACTTACACCATCTTGTAAAGCATTCTTCGCAGTTTCTCTAGTTTTATCTAATCCTTTCGATTTAACATCTTTGGAGTAGCGATCATACATTTCCTTAGCATCTGGATCTGGAGTATCCAGTTCTACTTTGGCTGATTGCTCTACCAAACGAGCTTTATCAATGAGAACTTTGCCATCTTTTATATGAAGCAGAGTTTTACCCCCCAAAGTTATCTTCATCGAGCCGTCGAAAGAGGCGGGATTCTTCAAAGCTTGTTTGATTAAATCTGCCTGTTTATCCGAGATATTGGTGTTTTTTTGGTTAATATCACCATTTTTCATGCCGAAGACAGTTCGTCGATTGATGGAAATTTCCAGACGGTCTATGTTAATACCACTTTGATCTAGTTTGCTAGCCAGACTTAAAGCATACTCTTCGGCTTTAGCTGAATGTCCCAAGTTTAGTTGAGATTCTGACTCTTTTTTAATTGGCTGAGGAGTAATCTCCGACTCTTCTTTTTTGAGTTTAACTGCTGAATTGGTACTTGATTCTTGACCTTTTTCTTGAGACATGATTTTCTCCTAAAGTGTTTTTTCCAAAGTTTTTTGTTGAGTTTTAGCAATGCCAGGATTTCTAGCTACAGCTTCTTCTATTTGTCCTTTTTTAAAGACTAGATTGGCGTATTTATCCACATCCCTGCCCATAGCTTTCAGTCTCTTAGCTACAGGACTTTGTTTGATGGTCTTGATAATTTCCGATTTAGGAACCCCTTGTGCGATCGCTTTTTGAGCTTGCTTGACATCATTTTTAGTTGAACTAATTTCAATTTTGGCTTTGGGTTTAATCCCCGATGCTATGGTTTCTACAACAGTCGAAGTAATTGATACTGATTTAACTACTACATCTTCAACTTTATTTAGTAAGCTTTGAGTTGCTTGATCGTATTCAGACATATTGCTATTTCTCCTTTACGCATAAGTTGCTGCGTAAGCTTCCTGTTCTTGTTCACTTGGCAGCATTACTTCTGCCATTATTTGACGATTCATTCTTTCTACTTCTAGAGTTGTGTCTTTCAACAAATTTTCAAACTGCTGTCTCAGGATAGGAAGCATTTTTTTATCCCATGCCATTTCACATCTTTTCCATAAGCGATCATTCCTTTTGTTAATCCAGACTTTCAATTTACGAGGACGATACTTATAACTAGGACTTAAAATTACACATTCTCCTTGTCCCATTCGATTTATTTTGTCTCCTGTGATTAAGGGGGTTTTTTGTAAATGCTCCGTAGTATTTTTGGAGCTATTTTTTCCTGTTGAACGAGATTGAGTTTTATACCAAACATCTTTTTCTCCCAATGACTGAGCAAATTTATTGGCGGTTTCTGGATGACCTGTATTGAAGACTACTTTAGTTCCACAACTTGATAACATGGCATCTGCATCATCTCTAGTGTATTTTTTGACTACTTGAGAATTAGATTGATACCCCAATGCCATAAACATTCCATATTCCGCATTTCGATTAATCCACGATTCTGCATCTGGCAGCTTAATTGAGGTAAATTCATCTAGGAACAGTCCCAGTGTCCGTTCTCTTTTGACTTTGGCATTGAGGTTTCGCATCATTAGCATATGTATCGCCATTGCTACTAATGGTGCGGTGGCAGCTTGATTTTCCTCGTCTATTTGGAAGAATACTATTTGTTTTCCTGTTAGGTCTAGTGGAATGGTACTTTTTAACAGACAGGGCATGATGGACTTATCTACCAAATTCTGAAAATGAGTTACCGCACTTCCGACGATCCCTGCTGATGTTGGTGCTGAACCACTGACTGACCTCAATCCTACTGCTGCTTCTCCTGTCCAAGAACTTATATCTACATCATTAAATTGACCATTCCTTTGCGCTCTGTCTAATCTAATGGCTAAATCTGGTAAGGTTAAAAACTTCCATGCCGATACTAAATCTGGAAATGGTGACTCTTTGCCTAACATAAATACTGTCTTTAACAGTGCAATTCCTTGGGGTGAGAAGAAACTATCTTTTCTAGCTCCTGGTTCGCCAAAATTCTGTTCTAGTACTCTCGCCATTTCATAAGCTGCCTTAGCATCGTCCGCATCTTTCATGAAGTCGAGAAAATTTAGCCCATCACTGTAATCGAATCCTGGTGCATAAACATAACAATCGTAACCCTGAGATAGTGCATAGGCTGCGTGTTTTCTCATCAAGTTTCCTTTGACATCAAACACCAGCATCGTCCACTCTTGTTCTATACCTGACTTAATAGCTGGGTCAATGAAGGAGCGAGTCTTTCCTGCGCGAGATCTTCCTACTATAGATATGGCTGGCTGTAAATCACTTAAGACTAATCCTCTCTCTAATTCTAGAGCTACTTTATTGGGTTTCTGTTGCCTTATTTGTTTTCTACCTCGCTTAGTTCCTGCCCTTATTTCTCCCCCAGTCGCCCATCTGACATCACTTAGTTTTTTTCTATTACCTTGACTCAACAAGGACAACATTGCTAGTAGTACCATTAGCCCAAAATACCCCATAAACATGGGATTGGCTAATGGCTCTATAACTGGGGCAAATATTTCTTCTAATCCTACCTGCTGCTGACTTGAAGAGGCTTTAATATCTGTCATGATATGCCCCCATTCCTCCGCCACTGCCTAGCAATATGCCAAAGAAGCCCAGGAAATATACCAAAGCCACAAACATATAAATCCACAACGTTAGACATACAGCACAACCAAGAACATTATAAAAAGCCTGAAAATAATTATTTCTTCGACTATATATATAGTTGTTTTTAGATATCTTGCCCAACAACAATGTCACAAATGAAGCGATTGGTATGGCAAATATCCATAGACAACCTAACTTCAACAAAAATCCCCATACGATCATATAGACGACCGATACCTCAAAAGCTGATATCTCGTCACAATCCACCAACTCCATGCGGTCGTCCATTATTTTTAATCCGAACCACAGTATTACAAAAAACCAAAATCCTAAAAATATATAAATCCAGGTATTTATATTCATGACTTAATCAATTGACCTAACATTTTCAGGTATAGAAAAACCAAGCTGTTTTAATGCCCAAATCCTTTCTTCACGCCACTGTGAATTTACTTGGGCAACTTCATTGATAAAATTCTGATAAGCTTCTTTGGTAGTATTTTTCAACTCTTTTTGATACATTCCCAGATTCAGTTGACGGGCAATTTGACGATCGCCCAAAGCTCTGTAAAAAGAAATATCGCTTCCCATGTGATTAAACCACTCTTCTTTACACGCGCCGCCATTGAGAGGACGAGAAATTATCAGAGGTGCAGGATAGGGGAAATTCGGTTGATACATATAAATCAAAAAATATTCCTTTTGCTCATTTTCTGTTTGACTGATAAATTTGCTGATTTCATAGTTTCCCCAATTAGGATAACAAGCTTCTAAACCAGGTATTTTCTGATCAGAATTACCTTGAGCCAAAAGTATTGAACCTGCTAATAAAATCGTTTTTATTATTTGCATAATAATTAATTATTTTGTAATTTACTTAGGAAAAATCAATTACGGATTGTGGATCGATCGCCTTTCCAGGTATAGTCCAACCTCTTCCCCGATACACATAAACCCCAAAATCAAGATGAGGACCCGTTCCATTACCTGTTGCTCCAGAAAGTGCAATTATTTGACCTTGGCTGACACTTTGACCATTTCTTACATTTATTTGATTTAGATGGGAATAGCGGGTTTTAACTCCATTTCCATGATCTACTACTATGGTGTATCCATATCCTGAAACCCATCCTGAATATATTACTACTCCACCGTCTGATGCCCTTATTGAAGTATTTGGTGGAGTCGCCAAATCGACAGCAGGATGATAAGCACTACAGCCGTCACAAGGAGGTGGTCGCCAACCAAAACCACTTGATAATCTATAGCCTGGTGCGGGATTAATTAAAGTTCCGCTAGCGATCCCATCTCCTTCTTCTGTTGTGGGCTGACACCCTTCAGTCCTACAACTACGATAATCCCGATTTTCCGACCTAACTTGATTCCTAATTTCATAGACAATATCGGGAGCAGAAGCACGGGAAAATACTAACATTAGACCTCCTTCTTGCACTTTCCAGGGTGTGGGAAAGGAGAAGGCATGGGGAGTACAATGTTCTCCCATGAATGGCGGATAAACACATATTTGAAAATCCAACCAGATTCTGGCTGTTGCTGGTTCTCCATTTCCTCCTTCATCAATATCTTCTAGAGACAGTTTAACGTGAGCGTCCGTCGTCCATACTGGAACTCCCGTCCTTTCTTTACCTCCGTTTACCCAACGTAAGAATCCTTTACCTCCTGGCACGGATTGAGATGACCCTTGTATCCAAGCTTTTCCTTGTACATTTCCTATTCCTCCAATCCCACTCAACACATCTACTATCTCAAAATGTTTACAGCTTTCTTCCACACAAGACTCTGGCAAAAATACTTGATTTTTCGTACCTCCTGTCACTACTCGTATAACTGGTGTTTCTACCTCTCCAGCAAAAGGTATATCCAATCTGCCAAAGATATCTCCAGTCAATAGAATCATCGCCGTATCTGCTACCAACATCGTGCCTGGAGTTTGAGACAGATGACCAAGCTGTGAGAGATACTTGTTGGCTATTTTTGGCACATGAGCGATCGCTACATCCGCTAATGCGTCAAGATCTCCGACCAATAGACTCTCTATGGGTAATGCTCCTAATGGGGTATCTGCCAATGCTGGCACAGCTTTGATTAGTTCTTTGGCTAATATTTCTGTCCCTTTTTCTAGAGCATAATCTTGAGCTTGTTGTACTACCGAATCCCAATCTCCATTGATTACACCATTGGCTATGGGGAATAATTTATCTGCTGGCAAGCCTTCCAATTCTGGATATTTTTCTAAGAGTTTTTGTATTTGTTCTTGGGATTTTTCTTCTAAGACCCCCGACCAATTCCCATTGGCTAATTGTTCTATGGGAATTCCTTCAAATGCTGGATTATCCGCTAATTCCTTGACTAACTTTTCTTGGGCTATGGTTAAAGCTCTCTCTTTAATCGCTTGTTCTCCATTCCCATTTAATATGTCCGCTATGGGTACATTCTGTAAAACTGGATACCTCTTAACTAATTCTTCTAATCCTCGTTTTTGATAGTTTTCAACGATGCCGTCCCAATCTCCATTGAGTATTTGACCCACTGGTACTTCACTCAATCTGGGATCTATATCTGCTAGTTTCTCCTGAGCTATTTGTTCGATATATTCAGAACTATTGCTAGTTTCTCCTCCATTGATTACGGTTTCGAGTAATATTGGCACATTTGATATTGACTCGTTTTCAAGTTCGGGAAACAACTCGAAGTATTCTCTCACTGTCATGGAGTTAATGATTCCGATACTTTTAAGGGGAACTTGTTCGATATCTGCCCCTCCATTAGCTGCAATTTCCCTGAGTGTTAAGTTATCCAGGTCAATTAATTTCTCCAAAGTTGGATTATTCTCAAGATCTCCTACTTTGATAATCTCATCTGGTGTAGCTCCTTGTTGCCATACTCGCTGAGTATTGTAACGAGTATCAAACTCTTCTCGCTCAAAAGTTATACCTCCTGCTTCTGTTGCCCCTTCCAATTCTTTTAGACTGGGAGATAATTCTCCACTGGGATCGTAATAAAGCCCTGGTACTGTTCCTAATGATGGCTCTGTTTCTTCTCTTTGTTGTCTCTCTTGGTTTTGGGCTATTACTGTGTCACTTCCCATAAGCAGTAATAAAAATGTCAACAATAATTTAGGAACAGTTTTTGAAAATCCTGAATACTGCATGGTTATCTTGAAAATAGAGGTTGTACAGTATTTTCAATCTCGACCTTAGTGTATTGAGGATTCTTATTTACAGGCTTGAATTTAAAGCGATACATCCCCGAAGCCGTATCTACATATAGGAAAGAATAATTTCCCGATACAGCTTGCTCGTCTTTAAAATTAATCTTGGGAATCTTGCGAACGAATAGAATAGTTGGGGGAGAACCACTACATCTACTATCTCCAGAACATAAAGTTCCATCCATCCCTCGATAGACAATATTACTTCTGTGGGAAATAGTCACCGATGAAATCTGTGTGCCAAAATCAATGGCTAATCCAAAGGGCGTTACGTCTAGTTCTACTACTCTTTCTTGAGCATTTAATTGGTCGATTCTAATTATATCACTAGCGATCTCGGCAAAGCCGAGGCTCTGCGAGATCGCTGTCTGGCAATCAATTGTTAATGGTGCTAATGATGTCAATGCTAATGGTACTAATAGATTTAATGGTTTCATGATCTTCGCTTATTTATTGTTAAGTAACTAGCAACTAGCTAGTCTCTAGTTGCTAGTTACTAGTCGCTAGTTGCTCAAATAAAAGTCATCATTTACGAGTACGCGAACTGTCCGATCTCCTTTAAATTGGAAATAAGATAAAGAGGATGAGCGATTACTATTTCTTCTAGTTCTGTCTCTGACCAAATCCCCTACTCCTTTAGCCACTCCCGATAACCCTGAAGACAGAGGATCATTATTATTGCTGGTACTAAAAGAGAAACCATCGTTTACTAAGAGACTGCTACTACCACTGTCTAAAGCTCTTTCGACCCCTGGTGCTATTACTGACCCTAAATCTGAGAGAAAATCCGAGTTCCCTTTTCGCTTTAACTTGGCTTGTAATGGAGAACCATCTTTAGCCAAAATCTCTAAGGTACCATTCGGCACAGGAATCTTCGGCTCATCGAAGCTTTTGACAATATGGGTTACTTTCATGGTGAATAACCCCGAACTAGAGACTCGTTCGATTTGGGCAATTAGGCGAGTACCAGAGGGTAAAACTTCTATGCCCCTGGAATTTTCAAATCCTGACTCTAGATACAAGATATATTTACGGTCTTGGTTGAAACTTTCTTGCGTCCACGCTATTCCTTCTACTAAAGTCGCTTTAGCAAATGATCCTATATCTAAAACTTTGGTGGAATTGCTCCTAGAATGAGTTTGTTCTGACTCAGTTCGTTTTTTTCTTTTAATTCTTCTAGCACTTCTGGCTTGGGGAATCAAAACTTCTGAGTTTTCTGTTGATGAACCATTTTCTCCTATCTGTTTTTGAAACTCAAAGGCTTGTGTTAAGAGTGAATCATTCCCTCTAGCCAAAATTTCCCCTCCCCTGTTCAATCTGGCTCTTAACTGGTCATCATTAAACAAGGATTGTTGTTTTCTAATTGATGTTAAACGAGACTCATTTAACAGTGGTGTTTTCGGTATCCGTCTTATTTCTCTTGTATTAGCAGCTATTGTTGTTTCTGCTGTTGAAGGTTCTACTGTTGAGAGTGGTGGTAAATGTCTCTCACTCCTGATTAGAGTAGTGGGTGGTGGTGGTATGGGAATAGACGAAGCTACTAATGTTTCTGAATTTGGCTTATTAAAGGATGTTCTGGAATAGCCCCTATCTGCTTGTGCCAACCATTCTGTCATTGGGTCGATTTCTGGGATTATTTCCTTTTGTACCACTGGCACTACAGGAGTTCTCCTTACTGCTTGTCTTCGAGGTGCGGGGCGAGGAGGTTGTGTTACTCTTGCCACTCTTACTGGTGCTGGTTGGGGCGATTGTTGGGATTCCGTTTCTTTTTTAGCTGGAGCGGATTCTACTGGTTCAATTAATTGAATATCCTTCTGTTGATGAGCCATACTTCTTTGAATATTCATTTCCTCAAGCTGCTGTCTTGCCTCTTCTAATGAAGCTAGAAGTTGTTCATTTTCTTGAGAATAGGGATTTTCTTCTTGTTTTTCTGCTGCTTGAGGAGAAGTGCTAAATGCCGACCATACTAACCAGATTAGAGGACATCCTATTAATATGATTGATCCCATTTTTACTGATGGCTTTTTATAGTATGGTACTGATGATAAAGTAAAGTCTTGTACTATTTTCTGTTGTAATAGCCTCTCATCTGATTTTTTCAAATCTGATGAGTCCTCATTTGACTTCATACCTTCTTCTCCATCAAATAAAACTTCATTAGCTTCTTGTAATGATATTTCTTGATTTGTTAAAACCATTTTTATACCTCCTTTTTTTTAGCTAGTTGCTAGTTGCTAGTCGCTAGTTGCTCACTTCAAAATTCTGTAATTTGAATAACCTGTAATCCTTGTTTTTGCATCTGATTGAGTAATTCTCCCAAACTTAAATCGCTGGTTTTATCTCCCCATAAATATTTTTCATCACTAGGTTTAATCGCCCTTAAGCGAATTACACGATTGAATACTTCATGGGCAATAATTGATTTATCTTGAGCATGGGTTCTTATTGCCACTATTTTTACGTCCCATAGCCCTGGTATTACTGCTCCTGATTCATCTTGAACTGCTGTTACTATAGGCTGATAGTAAATATCTATACGGGATTGATATTGATTAGCTATATATTTTGCCAAGGTAAATTGGTCGCGATATTTTTCATAAGTACTCTTCATATATGCCTCCCGTATTCCTGGCTTGATTGCCAATGAAGCTAGATGAAATTCTATCGGATAATTTACTCCTTTTTCTGTTACATAATTCTTTTCTTTTGATGATGTTTTTTGCCAAGTAAATGCTATTCTTAACCAAGTTTCACCAAAGTCTTTTAATACTTTTTCTTCTCGATGCAGAGGATTTACTGGTTTAGCTTTGACCATTTCTGCATCTTGTTTTTGTACATATATATAAGGTTTATTTTGAATGGCTTTATCTAGTTTTCGAGAATTATTACAACTATTTACCAATAGTAATAAAATCATCCCCCACATTAGTAAAGGTACATAACGTAATGGATTCGGTTTGTCTAGAGGGTTATAACCTTTAACCTGGGACTTTGAGCCATTATTTGGGTTTTTAACTTCTTCTATGTACATCACTATTAAAAGTTATACTTTTGACTTATAAAATTATCTTTTCTTGTCTGCATAACGTGACATTGAATAAATAACTGTAGCAATCGACCCTGTGGCTATTCCTGCTGCCGTATTTATCATTCCTACTGATTGACTTCTAAATGAGGAAGCTGCTGCTATTCCTCCTGCTGTTACTACGGCAAAAGATACTCCTGGCGCAAATGCTCCTAGTGCCATTAAAAAGCGATCATCTTGTGCCATTATTACTGTTCCTACTTGTGATAATTGAACTGCCACTACTCCAACTAATGCCACATATGCTAATTTGGCTAGTCCAATAGTGAGAAATTCAATCAACCAAAAATAAAACATATTTTGTTTCCCTGGTATTAATGCCAGTACCACAAAGATGGGGGCAAACAATCCCAACAACCACATCGACATTTCTAAAAACGACATCCACATCCACTGGGTAAAGCTAAATATCGCCATCCAGCCTTTGCGTTCAAAATTCTTGAAGAAATCTACCATTGAATGATAATTATCTTCAACAGCTTCCTCTGTTACAGGTTTTGTCTCATAGCCAAAAATTCTTTGCGCTTTTTCTTTCCCTACTACTAAACTTAATTCCCACATTCTGTAGGAAATCCAACCTTTAAAAAATTTACATCCCCAACGACAAGCCTTTGATACTTCCGCTTCTTGTTGTTTTTGCTCCATAAAAGCCACTAATTTATCCAAGCATTCCAAATAGCTATAAGCTTGTTCTTGTTCTGTGGTTAGGGGATTATCGGGATTAGTTGTTGGTCTATCGGCACTTGGTAATACTACTTCTGGTCTTGGCATTTGAAGACATTTATTAGCTTGCCATCTTATTTGATCTTTTACCTCCTCTACTAACAATTGCTCTTCTAATGCCGAACGTAGTTGCACTCCTGCTATTTGCTGTTCTACTACCCCCTCTGTCCACGAATTTACTATGTCCCTTAATCCATAAGCTAATACTCTCGAATACAATGCCTGATTTGCCATAAATATTAAAATCAAGACCACGGGCAAGAATGATTCGCTAAATACTTGAACATTATGGGCTATACCATTGGAATTGACCATTTTCTTCCCATAGTCAAATATCCAAAATATTATTCCTACCCCCATCAAAAATCTTACTGGGTTGACAAAGGAATATACTGATATATTTGTTCCCGCGTTCGCTCCTACTCCCTCTGGATCGTAGGTAGGGTCAAATGTTGATTTCCACATTTCATCCCACCAGGCTTGGGTTTTATTCATCCCTTCGATGGTTATGTTGAGTATTTCTGTGTCGGCACTTAATACTGGCTGAATCACAATTATCAAGATTGCTACTATCAGTAATAGACCAATCCAGATTCTATATTGGTGAATCTTTTGTATCGGTCTAGTCAACATCATCTTTAAATAGTCCTGGTATAAACATGGCGCGAGACATATTTTGCTCGATCCCTCGCTCAAGGCTGTCTTTATATTGTTGATAGTCTTTTTGCTGTCCTAGAGCATCATCTACTTGTGACAACAAATAATTTTGTGAAGCCATTAGCACCTGTAGTGTTTCTCCTTTTCCATTCAATGCGGTCAATTGAGAACTCAAACCACTCAACTGAGATGATTGATAGGTGGCTATTTCTCCTAAATAGCTTAATTGTTCGGAATTTCCTGCCATTATGTGGCTTATATCCTTATTCTGGGCTGCTATGGCTTTGAGTACATCTTGAGATGCTTTGGAAGCTTGGGCTTCACTCGCACTATCTACAACACTATCGGCATAATCTACATTTTCTTTTGCTATCTCTTCTGTTTTGCTATACGCTGAATTAGCTGATTCCGTTGCTTCATAAGAGGCTTGTTCAATTGCTTGTATTTGTTCGGATTCTGCTGCCATTTTTTCTTGTCCCGTCCTACCAAACACTATTTGGGACAATCTTTGAGGCATTTTAGAACGTAGATAATCCGTATATTGCTCTAATTCCCATACTTCTTCTGGTGTTTCTGGATTGGCATAAGGATTCTCTGAGTCTTCTGAATTACTGGCTTGACCCGATTCAGAGGCTGGATTAATTATTCCTAATGCTCCTAGTATTCCTACTACTGCCGAATCATAATCTCCTGAACTTATTTGACCGTATATTGTCCGCGCCTTTTCTATTATCGTGGGAGCGAACCTTACAATATCTCCTAGACCCGAATCTCCATTTTCTACTTCTATACTTGCTGTTTCCGCTCCTCCTGGTTGGGTCGAGCCATAAGCTACTAGGGGTAACATTACTGCCCCTACTAAGCTTATTTCCAGAATTCTCAGACTAATCCTTTTTCTTGCTTTTACTTTTGGAGTATTACGCCACTTGGTTCTGTTCTTCTTCATCTAAAACTACCTCTGGATATATTGATTGCATTGGTAAACCTTGTCTTTTGGCATTGGCATTGAGCCTTGAAAATTCTTTGATAGCTTCAACCTTATTTTGGAACTGGCTCATTACTCTTTTACGAGCCTTGTCTTCCTGTTCATCTGTTGCTCCCAAGCCCAATACCATTTCACAAGCTGGATGGGTTACTTCTATATGCTCGTCTCCTCTTCTTAAGTACCAATAGGATTGCAATAGGGTTTTATTAGGCAGATAACTCATACTGGTGTAACGTTCATAAATCTCCCTTCTAAAACCCACTTCCAGTCCTGTCATTTCCTCTATTGCTGTAGTTTCTATATGTCCTCCCAATATATTGTCTAAGTTTTTGAATATTTCTCCTCCTGAACAGGAATTTAAGATTGTGGCAATCTCTTGGGCAGCAATTAAGAAGTTACATGACCATTTTCTTCCATGTACTGGTATAATCCCTGTTTCTCTCGCAAATGCTGGAAATTTGTATAATACCGTTCCCTCATCAATCCCTAGTAACGATCTTTTGGCATTAAATGCTGCTCTATATAAAACATTTAACCCCGACATAGCGTAGATTAGAGAATCTGCACTATCCGACACCTGGGTTAGCCCAATTACTAATATATCCACCCTTGTATCGAAGGAACTTATGCCATTTATTGACCTGCCTAACGCTGTTTTAAGAATCCCTCTTAGTTGGGTAATAATTACATCTATGGTGTCATTAACTAAGATGCTTATTCTGCCTTGTTTGCTATCAATTAACTCTCCAAACCATTTCTCGGCATATTCTACGAAATCTTCTAATATGGGCATCTTCGAGTAGGCATCACTACCAAACCCCCCTGCTATTGCCTCGTCATATCTGACTTTAATGTGAGGGGCATCTAGGAAATGGCGGTAGCAATCTGTTAATAATGATGCCACTATCATTTCCCTGTCTGGATTCTGTACTGTTCCCATTACTAATGTTTGGAGCAATCGTACATGATTATCGAATACTTGTTCCCATACTTCTTGCTTTTTTTGTGGGTCTTTAATATGTCTCAAATCTGGCAACTCTATAATGTTTATGCGACTTCGGCGCACGTTATGATAGGCTGCTTTGAATCCTAATTTTTGCAGTAGCGGTACTAATATCGTGTAGGTTGAAGAACCATCGGGACGAGGAAAATCGAATAATACTGCTAGATATCCCCTCACTATGTACTCTAGCAAGATATCTACAATCACATTGGATTTTCCTGTTCCTGATTTAGCTATTATCGCCGTGTGATTTTTCTGGTCTGCTATATCTATATATATTGGTGTTGATAATTCTCTGGTGACAAACATTACTCCTTTTTTATCCAACTCTCTAATTTTCACTAGGGGGATACTCGGTAATGCTTGATAACTAATATATTTTTGACGACGATGATTCGGTTTAGTTAAAAATGCTTCCCATTCATAGTTGGCTGATTGTAACCAGATATCTTCTGTACAGTTTTGTTCTGTTTCTACTGCTGCTCCTGTTATTTGTCCTGCCAGATTGTCTAAGTCTTGCTCTAATTCTTCTGGTGTATCTCGATATAACCAGATTCCCATACTCACCCAATATGGTATGTTTTTATCCGCTAATAACCCCCTTGCTTCTACTGCTTTTTCTCTAGTTATAGTCGCCATCACATCCACTGTTTGTTTTTTGGCTGCTTCGGCTTCTCTTTTGATTGTGCTGGATATGGTTCGGTCTAAGTTGACTATCTCAAATCCCGTGCGGTCTGCGGTTATTTCCGTTATAACCCGACAGTCATATATTCCTGCCGTTGTTCCTGCTAATATATTCCAGACATATTTTAGGTACCCCAGGCTTACGCTTTCTCGGTCTTTGGGAAATTGGCTGATTTGTCCAATGCGAATAAATCCCCCATATTTATTCTTCACTGGATAATACATTTTATCCCGATCAAATTGTGGCACTGCGCTTATTCCCCCTTGGGGTTGGAACAAGCTTCCCAAAATATGAGTTCCCCACTGATTGATTATCGGGTCGATTAACCCTGTTTCTCCATACACCACATATTGTGGTACTGGTGGCACTTCGGGATTTTGTTTAGTTAATTCATGCAGTGAGAGATAATCTTTTCGATACATATCCTTCACTGTCATCGTTTCAGCTTTGACCCCAAATCCCCCCTTATTATCTGATAGCAAAAAATTCACTCTTTTATAGGCATAGTTATAGGCATATCTAATTACCTTGTTCCATGCCCTTCGTGAATCAAAATCTTGTCCTTTTATCGCCCCTACCAATGGCTGTGTTAAAGATAGCATTTCTTCCAGCCAATTTTTCGTTACTGCATATTCCCCCCCCAATACCATTCTGTATTTGGCATATATCGTAATCGTGTGTTTTAATAGCCTTCCTGATTCTTTTAATTCTCTGGCTCTTTTTCCCCTACTTTTTATTGAGGCGGAACTTAATGGGTCTAACTTTTTTGACACCAATAAACTCGCCTGCATTTTCAAATATTCTTCACAATCTTTATCTAGCTCCTCATATATTTTCAAATCCACACCTTGAGGCATCTGATTTAGCGCATTGGTGCAGGCTTCTATTACTGAATCCGATTCTCCTGGTGTCATCGAAGGACTATGTCCTTCTATCGTCCAGCCAAAGATGAACATTACTCTTGGTCCTTGTCTTAGTAGTTTGAATCCTACTTCGACTCCCCCTAGTTCTATTTGCCCATAAGTCAACAGTTTGTACTTTGACTCTATGTGATGATATGGTACTTTCTTGCCTTTGATTTTGTATTGTGTAACCAATCTCTTTGGTCTTTTGGGTCTTGGTATTCCTCCTTTACTTATTTCTAATTCTGGTTCTACCGACAGATAGCGGTTCGGCTTCTTCATACTTTCCAGAAAGAATGTTGGGTCATTTCCTGTCAATACCCACCATCCCCCATAGATACAGGCAAATGACAATATTCCTTTGATTGGACTAATGATTATTATCGGCAGACATAACATGAATATTATTCCACAGGATAAAAGCTGCTGGGGAGTGATAAATCCTACCCCCAACGCCGTCCCGATCATGTCATTGACTTGACTTTCTAATTCTTTTTCTCTCATTTTTAGCCTCCGCAGCTAGAAACATTCATCCAGACTGATGAATGCTCACTAACCTAACTTGCTGCTGTTCCTAACATTACACTCGTAACTACCGTTACTCCCCCTGCAAAGATCAAGAAGCCAAATACTGGATTGATTACTGCGGACAATGGCTGTTGTTCGTAGCCCAACTGATATGCCACTCTTCCTATTGTTCCGATGAACGCCAACAATAAACCCACAACCATAAATCCTATTACTTGACAGATTAAAATACTTAACTTACCGTCCCCAATTCCTCCAAAAGTTATCGTACCAAACACATCTGAAACAAAACTTGTCACTCTCGAAAATAAACCATTAGCCGTGCAAGCTTTATCATTGGCTCCAACTGTATCATTGGCTATTACTGGATTTGCCATTAGCGAAAACAATAAAGTTTGAAAAATCGCGATACTCCAACGCTGTTCTCCGATTATGGGCTTCAGCTTTCTTAGCAACAATAAATAAGCAATCGTCGCCACTGCCGAGCCATACAACATACTATATATTGGATTTCCTATTACCCACACCATTGCCGTGGCTATCGATACTATAATTATCGACTTCCATTCTTTCTTGATTCCTGCCCATATATCTAGAAGGCTGTTTTTCTGTGACATCGTTTTACTTAAAACATTACTATTCGTGGACATAGTCTTCTCCTACAATCTTCTTACTTTTGACTTAATCAATTGAGCGCAATTGAATCCATGTTGCCAACAGTGCTTGGATGAACCCCACCAACAAACCCACGACCATAAACCCTGTTAATTGGCAAATTAAACTGTTTAACGCTCCTACTTCAATTCCGCCCAAGGTTATCGTCTCCAACACTGTTACTAAAAAATTTGTCACTCTCGAAAACAGACCAGTAACCGTACAAGTAGTGACATTATTTACCACTGTATCCTTGGCTAATACTGAATTGGTGACTATCAAAACTATTGCCGTGGCTGTTCCTAATGTGATTATCGACCTTGATTTTTTCTGTGACATCGTTTTTTTTTAACAAGACTTATGTTTTCAGACTCGGAGTCTTTTGCTAAAATATTGCTGGTCATTTTTTCAGTTGGTAATTTTTACTCAATTACTTCCTTGTACAAAAGGATAGATTTATCCAAAAGGGATTTGGCTCGGACTTAATCGCTCCTAGCTCTTTGTCTTTATTCAGTTACCAAATTTATTGACTACGAACTATTAAATTCGCTTGCGTTAATCCTAATCTATACTTAGAATTATTTGCAACCCCCACAATTCAATTATTAGTTAATTTATGTACTCTATTTTCTGTTCATAAATTAGTTAATTTTTAGACATTTCTCTCTGGCGCATCCCTGATTTTTCTAGACTTTTTTTCTTTTCTCTCCGAATTTTTCCCTGTTCAAAAATTAGTCAATTATTAAACAATAAAAAAATGTATGTAGGTTACGGAATTGTTACAAAGCACGAGCTTTCGATGGTTTACAACAGTCTTAATAATTTTGGTTGCCATCAAATTTTCACTGACGACCTCGATAAAAATTCTAAATCCCAATCCAAGTTCAAAAAAGCTTTGTCTAAACTCAAATCCAATGACATTCTCGTCATTAATCAAATCGACCATCTCGGCACTAACAATCATTCTTTAATTTCCAACCTCGATCTTTTAGTTCATAAAAAAGTTCATCTACGGGTTTTAGAAGATGATATCTTGCTTTGTTGGGATACTTCCGCTCATATTACTTTGCTTCAAATTCTGAAGAAATTTCAGCATCAAAAAAATCAATCCCAAACTATGGCTCGTCAACAAACTTTCTCACAGACTGGGAAAAAACCTGGTCGTCGTCCCAAAATCGATTCTGGCAAACGCAAACTTATTGAAACTCTTATCGCTGCTAACTACACTGTTGATGAGATTTGCCGACAGGTTGGTATTTGCCGAGGTACTTTTTATAAATATTTTCCTGTTTCCCAAAATGCTAAGAGCCAAGAGGCTTGAAGATTGGCAAGAATTAGTTGCTCAACTCCGAAATACTCCCCTATTAGAAGTAATAGAGCCTCTGGGATTACAACCAGACAAATATGATCTGCACAAATATAAAAGTGATGCTCATATCATTACTATTACTGGAGAACGCTTTTACGATCATCTCAATCTCAAAGGTGGTGGTGGTGCTATCGATCTTGTGATGCACGTTAATGGCTCTAACTTTAAGGATGCTGTAGATTGGCTTAATGGTTCTGCCATTAGCCTCAGCACCTCTATTTCCAAGCAGCCTGCTCAACCTAGAACTATATGCGGAGCGGTATCCTTTAGGATCAAGCCAGAGGTTAAAAAAGAACCATTTACTCCTCCAAAAGTAGATGAATCTAAATGGTTAGCAGTCAAAGAATATCTTGTAGCTAAACGAGGCTTACCCACATCTATAGTTAATGAGCTTCATCATAATGGCACTGTTTATGCTGATGACAAGCAAAATGCTGTCTTTATTAGGAAGAGTCTTGATGACAAAATTACTGGAGCTTCTTTAAGAGGTACTTATAAAGGTAGTAAATTTAATAAATTAGCCAAAGGTACTGAACGGAGTGCTGGTTGGTTCACTTACGTCAATGGCACAGGAGAACCAGAACGAATAGTTTTAACTGAATCTCCTATTGATTCTCTATCTGCTGCTGCTGTGTCCCAAAGACCTGAGACTACTTTGTTTATCTCTACCGATGGCTCTGGTTCAATCCCTGAAGCCTATTTACAGCAACAGCTAGAGCAAGGTAAACAAATTCTCGTTGCCTATGACAATGATCAAGCTGGGGAAATCATGGCACAGAAGGTTTTGGATAAATTACCTGGTGCTGTTAGAGTTAAACCCACCATCGGTAAAGACTGGAACGAACAACTCATTAACTCTCAAATCCAAGAAATAGCTCAAACTGTTCAAACAGTCCTGAATAAATATGGTGAAGCTTCTCTTACTAACGATTCCGTCTCCTTTGAAGGTAATAGGCTTATTTTCTCTAGTAATAATGATTCACTTAATATTTACTCTAAATCTAGAGATAAGGTTGTTTTTGCCATAAATTCGGCTAAAAACAGTGTTTTTAATGACCTCAATTTATCAGAGAAACAAATACTGGAAAGACTTAAATATCATCCTACGGTGGTGCAGAAACAGCAAAGGGGAATTGACCTTAGTAGATAACTTATTTGCTTTGATAAATTAACCTGTTTTTCTGCTTGAGAAGAGGAAGATTCCACCTCTCCCTTAGTCCATAGAGCCTAATTCTTTTTTTTCAAGAAGCATATTTAACCCACTGTTCAAACATTCAACTAATCAGCTACTCACTCATCAGAAACAATCGTGTTAGCTCAACAAATTCAGCCTTTTACGCTTAGAAATTACCAGAAACAAGCAATATCTGATACTTATAATCTTATTAGACAAGGAGAAAAGCGAATACTCCTATTTGCAGCGACAGGAGCAGGGAAAACCCTCCTAGCCTCAAAAATAACCAGCGACGCTGTGAGCCGTGGCAAACGAGTCTTATTCGTGGTTCATAGAGACATCCTCGTAGGACAAACCGCAAACAAGTTCTCAGCCTTCGGTTTACGCTGCGGATTTATTAAAGCGGGATGGACTGAAGACGCATCTGCGAAAGTACAGATAGCCTCTGTTCAGACTCTGGCTTGTAGAGAATCTTGGAAAAATCAGGATTTTGACGTTATTTTCTATGATGAATGTCATCTAGTGGCGTTTGCTGCGGTTTGCCGTCAAATGATGTCAGATATCTACCGTCAATCACTCTATATAGGGTTGTCAGCTACACCCTGGAGGCTATCAAAGAGAGAATCCTTGGGAGATATCTATACCTCACTAGTGTGCGCTCCCATGCCCAAAACCTTGATTGAGTCAGGGTTTCTAACCAAACCATCTTATTATGGCTTAAATTTTGTTAATCAAGATTTAGACAAAATTAAAATCAGTGGGGGAGATTACAATGTGGGTCAACTTAGCACTGTCTGTAACAAGCCAATACTGATAGAGCAAATCGTTAAAACTTGGCTAGAGTTAGGCTATGGCAGACCCACAATAGCTTTTGCAGTTGGAGTTAAACACGCCAAAAGTATCGCTGACGAATTCAACAAATTTAATATTCCTGCTGCGACAGTAACGGGGAAAACCCCGATCCCCATTAGAAATCAACTATACGATCAATTAGCCAGAGGAGAATTAATGGTACTTTCTTCCTGTGCTGCCTTGTCTGAGGGTTTCGATGTTCCTCAAGTAAGCTGTGTTATTCTCGCCAGACCCACTCAATCCAAGGCATTGTATATGCAACAGTTGGGCAGAGGAATAAGATTAGCCCCAGACAAAACAGACTGTTTGGTCTTAGACCAATCTAGCAATGTACTTAGGCATGGCTTTATCGAGGATTTGGAATCTGTTGAACTAATCCCCAGTAGTCAAAAAGAGAAAAAACCAGGCAAACCCCCGCTAAAACTGTGTCCCTCAGACAAGGGTGGCTGTGGAAGTTATGTCTATTCGTTTCAGATGAAATGCAAGCATTGTGGATATAATTTTGAGATTAATAAACTGATTGAAATCTTAGGCAGCAGCCGATTGATATCACCTGATGATGAGGTCAAGTTAACGTTATATCGCAGTTTACTCAGAGAAGCTTACCAGAAGAATTATGCTCCATCTTGGGCTTGGGTTCAGTTCAAAAAACAACACGGTTTTTCTCCACCGTTTGACTGGGGTAGGGGCGCGATTTTTGACGGGGATCTCTCTCAACAGAAACAATACAAGCGTTATCTCAAGCAAGTCGCACTTAGGATGAAGAAAGACAAGGACTGGATTGAGAAGTATTTGAGATTGGAGTTTGGGAAAGTTTAGGAGATAATTTTTTTCACGGAGTCTTTTTCGCGCCAGTGTTGGAGGATGCGATCGCATTTCTCTAGGTCTGGCTCGGCTACTATGCAATGACAACCTCTATCTGCTGCTACGTCTAACAGTTTTTCATCAAATAGATAACAAAATACTACTGTTTCTTGAGGCTTTGTTGTCACGTCCATCAACTTTTGAACTGTTTCAACTACTCCTTCTAAATCGATCTGGTGAGACTCAAAACTTAAAGTAAGAGTGGACTCAGATTTAACTGATGAAATCAAAGATATATCATTATTTGGGGGAAAATTAATGGCTAAAGCAATTCCAGACGACAATTTACTTGAAAAATCATCAGACTTAGGTTCACCGCAAAATAATTGATGATTTTCCCCTAATTGCCACCAAGTATTAATAAGTGTTTCTTTTGCTGATACAACTTTTAAAATTGTCTGCTTAGACTGCTCTACTCTTTCCAGATCGCCAGTTATTATTTTTGAGCTTTTTTCTTGAGTTTCTTTTTTTTCTTTAATTTCTAATTGAGTTATTTCTAGCTCCTTTCTTACTTTTCTTGGGTATTTTTTTCTACCTTCTTCTGAATCAAGATATTTATTAATTTTTTCTCCGAGGTCTTTATGTATACTTGTAATCCCTTTAGCAAACTTTTCAGTGATTATTTGTCCTTGTCTTGCTTTTTCCATCAACTCTTCTACAGCCGAATCAGGAGTTGATGGAGCAGACATTACATACAAAGCACTAGGCAATACATTCAAACCCGACAGCCTGTCGGAGTCTAAGTTTTTGGCGACTAACATAAATCTTTGTGCTGTGCGTTCAGTCCAACCGAATTCAGCCTCAATCCATTTTTGAAAATTTCCATATCCTAATTTTTCTTTGACTTCAACCAAATTATTACCGATTATAAAAATGTCTTCTGTCGTTCTCTTAACTAATCTCTTGATTTCTATGCTTCTTGAATATACAAAAGAGGAGGTCTCTTTATCCAAACTAGAATAATCAAAGGTTTTTTTTATTGGAGAAGATTTAGAGGAACTATTTGATTTAAAAATTCGTTCTAATTGAAGTTTTTTTATTCGCTGTAAATCTTCAGTATTTATTTCTTTTTGGCAATAAGTTACGTTATCATACTTTTCAGATGCTCTCTGCAAATAATCTTTAGGAACCTGAGCAGAATAAATAACAATTCTAATATCTTTTTCTTTTTGGATTTGAGAAACTAATTTAAGCCCCAACCAGTTCTCTGCAATCAAATCCCCCTGCTCGTAATCGTATTTTCCAGAATTCTTGGGAATTATCAAATCAATGAAACATACCACAATATTTAAGGCTGATTTAATCTTGGTCAAAGCTTCTTGATAATTATAAGCAAAAATCCCATCCCCAGTGGATAGCCCAAATTTCTTGAGAAATATTTTTTGAGCCTCTTTGTTTGTAGCAAATTCGTCGTCAACCAATAAATATTTTGGACTTGAGTTTATTGCAGATAATGTCATATACTATGTCTGGATTACTTTTGGCAGAGTTGCAGAAAATTAAACAATAAAGCATTATAACGAGGTTAACTATATTATATTACTAATCTATCCCTGAACGAAGGATTTTCCAGAACCTCAATCGTAGTGAAGCATACAGGAAATGTAGGATAAAAAAATAGTATGATCCCTTCAAAAATAATTAGATTATTGTCTATTCAATTCTTAGTGGTATTTACAGGAGTAATAGGTCTAAGCAGTAACACCTTAGCACAGCAAGAGAAGATCAGCCACATAGAACAAGAACAAGGGATCAAAATTCAATCCATAGAAATTACAGGTAATACAGTATTCTCTGACGACGAATTCGAGCAGATCCTAGCACCATATAAAGGTAAATCTTTTTCCTTTGATTGGCTTTTACAGGTGCATAAAACAATTGATGATTATTATTCTAAGCGTGGCTACATCACTCAAAGTATTTTACTCGCCCAAGAAATTACAAATGGGAAAATTGAAATACAAATCATTGAAGGAGTCCTAGAAGATATCCAATTTAAAGGTTTAAATAGTTTAAGGGAGAATTATTTAAAAGCTCGCCTCCCACCAATAGGCAAACCTTTAAATATACAACAGGTTGTTAAATCTTTAGAAAGATTACGAAACGATCCCCTCATTAAAGAAATTAATGGACATATAGATCAAGAAAATATAGCAAAAAATATCTTATCAGTATATGTAGAAGAAAATCCTGCTGTTACAGCCACAGTGAATATTATTGATGGCTATTCTCCTGCTGTTGGGAGGGTTGGTGGCGTAATTTTTCTTTCTCACAATAATTTCTGGGGCTTTGGTGATCGTCTAAGTATCAGAACTACCCAATCCGACGGAATAAATCGTATTGGGGGGGAAGCCTCTATTCCTTTCAATAAACTAGATGGTAGATTCACCTTTGCCATCAGCAACGTTGATAGCAAAGTTGTAGAGCAAGAGCTAAAGGCTTTAGGGATCGAAAACGAGTTCTTCTATCTATCGTTTGGTATCAGGCAACCTATTATTTCTACTCTTACGGATCAATTAAGTCTAGGATTCAGCCTTGATTTCAAAGACGGCGAAACTTTCGTGCTAGATGGAGACTTATCTTTCCCATTAACGAGAGGTCTAAAAGATGGCAAAACTCGCATTACCAGCCTTAATTTTTATCAACAATATATAAAAAATGGCTCTAGGAGTTTGTTTGCTATCAATTCTAATTTTAGTGTTGGGATTGACCTTTTCGATCCAACAATAACCGATGTTGGCATTGATGGTCTTTATTGGCTTTGGAGAGGCGATATACAATATTTGGTCGCACTGAATGCCCAAAAAAATATAATTTTAGCTACTCGTATCGGTATCCAAGTTAGCCCCGATCAATTACACCCCTTCGAGCAAATCACGATAGGAGGACGAGATAATGTGAGGGGGTATCGACCAAATATTGGAGTAGCAGACAATGGGGTCTGGGGCATCCTTGAAGCTAATTTTATCTTGGTTAATCACAAAAAATTAGGTTCTATTGCGATCATTCCTTCCGTCGGAATAGGTGGTACCTGGAATAATTCCAGGGATACAGTAGGCTCAAATACATTTGCCTCAGTGGGAATAGGACTTCGTTATAGTATTCGGGACATATTTGAAATCAGAGTTGATTATGCTCAACCTATTATTGACTTAACAGGATTCGGTGAAACAGATACAGAAGACAACCTCACCTTTTCTATACTAATCGATCTTTTAAAAATATTTTAAGTTGATCTTTTCTCAATAATTTGGTACGTTAGTTCAAAGGAAGCGGTATATTCATACTGTTCCGAAAAACTAATCGGAATTGTGACAACATTAAAATAAATACAGAACCAGTTAATAGTTAATATTACTGGAAACAGTGGCTATTAATTAATTAACTCAACCAAAACAATTTCCAGTCCAAAAGACCTGGAAATTCAACCTTATTTTTACTTTTTGTAACATGGGTTCATATCACTTTCTTCGCATTGGGTGTAGAATAGAGCAGAAGTCTAGTTTTCTCTCTCCTAAGAGTAAAAACTCTACTTTATTTCTGAGTGGTTGAAAAATTACCCAGAATGTAGAAGAACGCCACCCAGATCCTAAACTTGATGACGTTCTAACTACTTAGTTGTAAACCCACATTCCTAGAACGGAAAGGAGGCTTGAGTGAATATTTAATTTTTTAAGACTAGCCGAAAAGACTAGCGACAGTCAAAGGGACTGTACTGCTCTGTTACTCCTTATAGTAGCAGTAATTCTACTTCTTGGTCAACATAAGTAGGTAAATTTTTGCTGCTTATTCATTGATTTTAAAGTCAACAAAACAAGGTAGCAGAAAGTTAGCTAGTTCAAAATATTTAGTCTGGGAGATTAGAGAAACATTGTTTTTTCTCTTTCGGGCTGAAAACTCAGACCAGGTATCTGGTAACGAGTACAATTAAGACCCCCTGAGCGTGGACGATTTTGGCTGCAACCAAAATCTAACCCTTGGACAAAAAACAAGGAATATTCAACAGAATTATTCTATCCACATATGGCTCAGAAATCATCCGTATAATTGTCATTTAAGTAGTAAAAAACAAAAAAATATTTATTTTTGGCTTTAATCTTTAATAATGAGGTTTAAATACTAAAAAATTGCTATTTACTACTTGAAAGTCAGCTATACTTACTACTTTGTCGATTTAGTCTTGATTATTGCTCATTACCAGAAGCAAGAAAACTTAACTTCTGGAGCAAAAAAATGAATATTCCTCCGATTGCAGGACTAGGAGCGTTTCAGAAAATACTGGAACTAACCAAACCGATTAACGAGAGTAATGAGCTTTGGCTCAAACTCGGTCACAATCAATTTATTGTTGGTAGCTACACCCCAGATGGTCATTTCCCCATCTGGGAAACAAAACTAACTGATAGCGATGATTCTAAAAGCCGAGTTAGAACGTTATACCATGACGATTGCTGGGAATATGTTAGTAATTGGGCAAAGCATAACGATGGTGGCGTATTTTTTGTCTCTACTCAGCCTCAAGGCTTTCCCTTAAAAGAAGCGATCGCCACCTCTGACGATATTGCAGCCGAACTAGACGAAGGAACGCCAGAAGAACAGTTAGAGTTAATTTCAGAATTCGTAACTATTTCAGGATTAAAACCTGCCTACATAGTTCACTCTGGCTCTAAAAGTTATCATCCCCACTGGAAAGCAACAGGACATCTACCTATCGAGCAAACCATATATCTACGGCAATTAGTCTGTATCGCCTTAAACTCCGACCCCGCAATCTCCAATCCCCACCAACCTATGCGAATAGCAGGGTTTTATCGTAAGGAGAAAGATAGAGAGCAAACTTTAGAATACTGGTCTGAGTCTCGTTACACTTACGACCAATTACTCACGGGAATTAAAAACTATTTTATAGCTAAAGATATTCCTTTCCCTGAGTCTATGTCAGAGGATAGATGGCGTATTTACAAACGAGGTCGAAGAGATAACAATCTTGACTTGTCTATTTTGGTTAAACCTGAATCAGAACTTTATCCCTTACCTGATTCTGCCACTACTCCAACTTTCACTAGTGTCTGCACAGATTCTATTCCTCTGCATCTAGCATTATCTAAAGCTCATCAGGATATTTTAGGTGGAGTAGCAAGCGAGCGTAATAATACGGGATTTAATTTAGCCCTTGATTTGATTGGTTGTCGTGATTGGTTAATTAGCAAGGGATACTCTGTAGAAGGAGATCCCCACAATATATTTATCAATTACTGCCAATCCTGTAGTCCTGGTAATGGGTGGAATCCTAGAGAATGGAATAGTATTTGGCGTTCTGCTAACCGCAATAGTCCCACTCCTGCCCGTCGCGATTTAACTAACTTTGTCCATTGGTACAGATGGGACATTGATCCAGAATATCGAGCAGCTTCTATTAAACAGTGGAAAACTGAGAACGATTTACTACTGATATCAGAACCAGACCCCGTTGCTTACCAAGAATACTGCACTCGTTTAGAAGAAGAAGAAAAGATCGAGGAAGCTATTGCCAAATCAGAGTTTCTTCAAATGCTTGAAAACCAAGCCAAAGGATTAGCTAAGAAGTATCACAAAGGTTTCGGACAATACCTCAAATACAATAAATCTATTAAACTCCCCAAATTTATTAACTTTAACCCCAATACTCCTTTACCCACTCCCCAGGACTATCAAAACCAAGAACCTCCTAGAATTAGATTCAAGAAAGGACAACGGCATCAGGTAATCATTAAATTAAATCAACTGGGTTGGCAGTTTATTTTAGACCGTAGTTTTATGGGTTTTGGTAAGTCCCATGACATGGGTAACTTTGTTAATAGTCAGGGTAAAACCTGGTATCTAGACTTAAATCATCGTAATCCTAGCGTTTCAACCGTAGAAAAGAATTTCTCTGACCTAAGCGTCCGTCACAATGGTCTAAACTACGACGAATTACGCACTACTCCTTCGGGTCAACCCTACCAAGTTTGGGCAACCGAAGATGATGATAACCCAGACATTAAATCTCTGTGTCACAATGCTCATGTTTTTATCAAATTTCACAAAAAGAATTACCCTATTGATAGTTTGAGAGATTTTGAAGACAATTCCCTAAACCCCATTTGCAAAGGTTGTCGGTTTCAGCATTGGAAAGTCGATGATGAAAAAGGAGAAAAAATTGCAATTTGTGCAGCACAAAGAGGAGATGGATATGGCTTCAGATATGCACGTAAAATGGGATTAGCTCAATCTCAAATTCGCGCCAGTATTAATAGCATTCCTAGTCTCGAAGAATACGATTATAGTAACGATATAGCGATCGTCGAAGAAGCCAGTACCATTGTCACTGGCACTAAAACCGTAATTGCTAATTTTCAAGACTTTTCCACCAAATTCTTACAGCTTCTCGAAGAATATCCCGATTTATTCAAATTGCTCTCACCCATTAGAAAAAAACTTTTTCCTATCTTGTCTGGTGAAGAAAAAATCGGTAACTATGGGCTAAATCATGCCGAAATCTTAGAATTACTGGGAGAACCTAACCCTGAATCTGATATCGAAGATATCCTACAACAATTAATCCTTGCTAATCCGAACTTTGATGATGTATATGTCAAAGCTGCCAAACATCGGGGTTGGGGTAAAAATTGGCGTGGCTCTCAAAGCACAGCTAACTGGTTTGAATCGGTTCAAGCTCGCAAAGCAACTCTTGAGAATATCAATAATCTACCATCTAACTTCCTCATGGATTTATTATGTGTTTGGTATGGTTTGTCTTGGGGGGCAATTCGTCTGGATTATCGAGGCTTAAAAATTACTACCAACGATCCCAATCACGGTGAAAAGCTTCGTGCCATGAAGCAAGTAATTTTGCTTGATGCTACTGGGAATAAACGACAATTAGCCAAACGCATTGATATTGATAATAATTCGATCATCGAAATTCAGCAGGAAATGCCTGAACTCTCTAACCTCACTGTGGTTAATCTGGAAATGCCAGGACTAGGGGGTAATCAATACTCCGATACTGCGCTCGCTCGTCTAGTGGCTTTACAAAACAAACTCAAAGAGCGTCATGGTCAAGATACGCCAATTTTAGGACTTAAAAAATACTGGAAAGCTTTAGACCTGGATGGTAACTGGTTTAATGATAATCGTGGCTCGAATCGTTTTAAAGCTCAAACCGCGATCGCTGCTTTGGGTACACCCAGGATAAATCTTGGTGTGGCAGAAGACGAATATCTAACCCTGTATGGCAGTCTGGAAGGTTTTGAAGATTATTATCAGTCTCTAATTGAAGCTGAAATTACCCAACTCATCGGCAGACCCAGAGCGCATTTATATCCTGACACCGAATTCATTATATATATAGTAGGAACCAACCAGAATCTAGACTACCTTAAACAGTATGGAATTAATGTTGTTAATCGTCATGCTTTTGAGGTTACTCCCGAAGCTGGAACTAAAAACCAGTTCGCAAAATGGAAGTTGTTGCGAGCATTACACTCACTAAAACAAGCAGGTAAAAAAATAACCCAACAGAATCTAGCTCAGGCTGCTTCCATTTCTCAGTCTTACCTAAATGAAATAGTCAAAACCTGGTCTGGAGGATGGAGGGCATTTAAAAAATTATCGTCCCTCCTAATAAATAACTATAGGGGTTCCGATAAAATCTGGGAGACATTCGATCTAAAAACTGAGGCAATAATAAAAGAGTGGTTGGGTCTGAAACCAATTGGTGTACTAGAGGATTTGGCACAGATAATCATAAATGAAGATTGGGAGGCTTATAAAGTTTACGCTGAGTGCTATTCAGGAGATATTTTAAGTACTGCTTGGGGGATTTTAGCTAGGTTAATTTTCCCCCAGGAAGTTATTGAGAATTTTGAGCAAATATTAGCCTCACCATTGAGTTGATTCTTTTTAGAATTGTGTTAATGTAATTGATTATCAAAAAGTAGAAGAAAGTTTATTTTTTAGGGAGTGAAATTATAAATTTACTACCTTTTCCTATTTCGCTTTCTACTCGTATTTTTCCTTGTTCTAGAGTTAAGAGTTCCTTGACTAAAAATAATCCTATTCCTTGTCCTCTATCGGTTTTATAAGATACCATAGGTTCAAAAATCTTTTTTTGCCGAGATAGTGGAATACCACTCCCATTATCTTCTACCCTAATTTCAATAAATTTTTGGCTATTTTTAGTTTTTACTTTAATTATAGGAGAGTAGTTATTATCCAGAGCTGACTCAGGTTTTACAGCATAAAAAGCATTATCAAGTAAATTTTCGATAATTATTTCTAAAGCTTCTCTATTTACTTTTGCTAAAGATAAACTGGAGTCATATATTTCTTGTACTGCAACTTGGTGTTCATATTGATCTCGTAAATGTGAAACCGTTTGTTCTATAAGTTGCTGAATTAACTCATTTATATTTGTTTTTTGTGAGTTTCTTCGTTTTCTTTTATTTGGAAGTTCCATAAATTCAGTAGTACGTTCTCTGTAAGTAGTAGTTCTCTGAATTTCTCTTAAAATTTTAGGATTTATTGTTTTAATTTCAGATATTTTTTTAAGTAAATCATTTAACTTTTGTGCTTCTTTAGTTTCTGAAAAAATTGAATCAGAAAATTCTCCATAATATTCTTGATGTTCTTTTTCAAGTTTCCTATAAATAGAAAATGATATCTGTTCTATAATTTTGGTACATTCCTCAATATATTGTGTATTGAATTTTATTAAACTTGAAGAATTTCCAAACTTATGATTAAGATAATTAGCTAATATTTTTAACCACAAAAAGTTTCTTCTTTCTTTATCTATCTGAACATAAGTATTAAGATAAAGAAAAGTTAGCCAGATTCCAAAAATTGGAGGAATAATAGGTATCCACCATCCAATCGTTTGAAAAGCTACAAGACTTGCGACGAACAATATGAAACTAAAAAATAGGCTAAACAAACCAGATATCAAGTATATTCTATCTATATTGAGAGAATAAAACTTCAAAATAAGGAATGTCATGGTAGAGGTAGCGCACAGCAAAAGAATGTAGCTTATACCAAAAGGAGCTACTTTTAGTAAAGGTCGATTATCAAGGGCTGCGCTAATAATAGAACTGGCTACTTGTGCGGGAATTTCAACCCCGTAACTCCATTTTTGATATTTATTCCATTTCTTAATAGGAAGATAATGAATATCTGTGGTAGAAGAAGAAACATTTCCAATTAAAACAATTTTGTCTTGAAAAATATTGACAGGAATTTCTCCGTTTATAACATCAGTTACAGAATATTGAATAAATGGATTATTGCCTTTGCGCCAGTTGACAAGGAAATCCCACCCGATTTTATTGTTAATGTAGCCTCCGTCAAAAGTCTTGATATCTTTTAAAGTTATCTGAGTTTCGTTTTTGAAAATTAAATAAGAGCCTAGGTCGATTAATCTCCCCTTCCATCCTTCTTTGGCTAAATAACTATAGCCTAAAGCTGTCCCAAGATAAGTGGCTGCTCTTTCCGTGTTGGGGTCATCTTTCTTCTTTCTGGGTCTGGGATCGATAAAAGATCGGCGTACAATATTGTCATCATCGGTGATGATATCTGATGATGTCACTCTTTTAATACCAGAGGGGGGATTTGTGGTTGGAGGCAATACTTTTTCAATTCCCAACAGGTTGGGAGTAGAGCCAAAAATCTCTTGAAGATTCTTATAAGCTGCTTGATTTTCCTCTTTTGATAATTGTCCAGAGACAACGGGAAGATCTCTATATAAATCCAGTCCAATTAAACGTGGTTGTTGTTTTCTGATTTTTTCAAGTAGAGTCGCTAATTTTTGGTCGGGAATAATTGACTCTTTGGATTTTTGAAGATCATCTTCAGTCCAAACAACCAAGACAATTCTTTCTTCTGTTGGTTCGGGAGTACTAAAATAGAATAGCAAATCATAGGATTTCCATTCCATCCATTGCAAAAATCCCAGGAGTCTCAAAACAACTACTGGGAAAATAACAAATAACAGAATAGAGCCAAGTAATCGTAATCTTTTATTTACTTTTATATTGAACAGCTTTGATAATTTTCTCACGGTAATAGAACGAGGAAACAGAAGCCTTGAACTAAAGTACGAGGGGGAAGTTCGATGCGAAACATTTTACCACTCAAAATTTAGCATTGTCGGTGGGAAGCCCACACGCTCTCCGCGATCGCGTTACCGTGTGCGAAGTGGTCACATACCGATGAATTATAACTCTAAGATTTTGTAATTATCAGTTTCAATGTTCAGATTAATATCTTTTAGTAATTTTTTGATATATTCTTCTGATTTTAAGTGTTGTTTGGATTCCGCAGCCGAACTCAAAGCATCATACCATATCCCATTTTCAGCATAAATTCTAGCTTTGTCTAAAGAATTTTCTGCAAGAGAAAGCTGCTTGGTCAAAGCCTGGGCAACAGGAACTTTTAAGATTGCGCCTCTAAGAACTTGATCCGTTTGAGTAAAGTCATTGAGGCAGGGAATTGCGATTTGCCACACATAAATTGTTCCATCTTTCAGTTTGAAAGATAAAGGCAGTTTAATTTTATAAAAACCTTCTTTTTCTATTAGTAAAGTTTTCTCGAATTTTGGATTATCGGCGTTGATATCAGGAATTACTATACTGAAAGAGAGAGGCACTTCAGATGGAGTTTTTGCATAAATATAAAGATCGGGCGTACTGCTTACAGTATAGTGTGCTATTTCTGTTTCAGGAATCAAAAAATTTAAAGAATTTTTAGCAAACGGACTCTCGCAAATCGAACGAGAACCACTAGCAGTAGTTCTTCTTTGATCTACCTTTTCTTCAGAAGGCTTTGGATTATAGTTTGGCAGTTCTCCATTGGCGGAAACTGGTAGAATAAGAAATGCTAAAAAGATGCTACATAAAGTAAAAAATTTGGCTGATAAAATTGTATTACGAAAAACCATATTTATTAACAAATTCAATTATTATTATTTTATTCTTAAAAGGTTATTAAAGCGGAAAGTCCCTCAAGAATAAAAAAAAAGTTTTTCTATGTACCTTACATAAAAAATGTTAATTGTTCAAAACCTATTCAAGTTTAAAATAAGTGTTTTTCTTTCTTTTTTCTTGTTAATATTTTTATTTAGTTGTCCCGTACGCGCAGAGGTTGACTTGGATTCATTTTCGGAAAGAAGAATAAATCGAGTCGAGGTGGATTTGGGAGCGTATTATTGGAATAAAGGAAATATTGCCCAAGCCATTTCTGTCTGGAAAAAACAAGCTAAATTTTACCAGGAGCAAAAACTATACGATCAAGAAGCCGAATTAAGGCTGTTAATCGCCCAAGGCTATACGAGAATCGGTCAATTTGATTTGGCTATTTTTCAATTAAATAACGTACTTTCTTTTGTCAAAGAACCTTTATTTTTGGCACAAACGTGGAAACAATTAGGAAATACTTACAATCGCAGCGGTGAATTTGACCAAGCTTTTTCTGCTTATGAAGAAAGTCTTAAATTACAAACATCTCTATCGACTCTAAATAATCTGGTAATACTTCTACAAAAAGAAATAAAAACTACTCAATTAAAAGCTGATAGTTCAAAAAAAGGAGGAGAAAGGGAAAA
>JASJDF010000066.1 GCA_030065715.1 Xenococcaceae cyanobacterium MO_188.B19
ATGATTTAGCTGGAGAATCAGGAGCCGACTTCCTCAAAGGTGGTGCAGGTAATGATTCTCTCAATGGTGGTGCTGATAACGATACTCTTTTCGGTAATCGAGGAGATGATGATTTAGCTGGAGAATCAGGAGCCGACTTCCTCAAAGGTGGTGCAGGTAATGATTCTCTCAATGGTGGTGCTGATAACGATACTCTTCGGGGCGGTTATGGGAATGATGATTTAGTTGGAGGTCGAGGTAATGATCTCTTAATCAGTAGAAGTGATGCAGGAGAGCCAGAAATTGCCCAAGAAACCGATGCTTCTAAAGTTTATCCAGAGCAATCTTTGACTGCTACTAACGATGTTTTAGCTGGCGGAGAAGGTGCTAATACTTTCCTCTTCGAGATATTACTAAACGCGAAGCCCGAAATCATGAAAAAACACGCTAATGCTCAAGGTAATATCGACTGGAAAGGTGTAACAGGAGAAAATGACAACGTTCACGATCATTGGGTTGAAGGTGTTGGTAACGATACAATTCTCGATTTTGATCGCGAAGCGGGAGATAAGATTAACATCATAGGACATACTGTAGATCTCAGTATCGAAGATGCGGTAGATGAAAATGGTGAAAAATATTCAATCATTCATTTAGTTAGTAACCAAGGCGGTGCTGGAGCGCACGACGGCGATCAATTGGGAACTATAAGTGTTTATGGTGACTCAGTATCAGAATCAGATTTGAATGTAGATCCAATGGGATTGTCTGCTGTTTATCAAAACATCAATCAACTATGATCTAGCTATAAATTTTGGCAAGGGGAAAAGGTCATTTAAAGAATTCCTTTTCCTTTTCTACTGTCAGTTCGACAAAAAATATTTTTTACACGACTTGAAAGAGGAATTTTGAACAAAAACAATATCTAACCTAGATTTTGCCATTTTGCTATTGCACTATTTTAAGCTTGACCACCACTAGAAATGTGTTTTCTTAATGGCTGATTTTCCACTATATGGGAATTACTACGCAGGATAAAAGTCAAGAGTTAAAATATTCAGGAGCATCGCTTGAGAACAAAAAAGAAAGGTTGAGGTGAATTTTTATAATCCATAATTCCCAAAACAGTATTCTCATCTACTTTTCTGAAAGAATCATTAATGGGCAAATAATCATAGATCATCGTAGCACTAATTTTTCCTCGATATTCCATCATTCTTAGTCTTGCTTGGCTTTTCTCCGTTTTTAGTAAAGAATTAGCCAACGTTAACAAAGGTTTCAAATAATTCTTTTTGAGAATTGGCAACTTTAAAACCCAATCCATCGCAGTCGGATTAGGCGCAACTTTGAATATTTTTCCCTTACTATCTAAAAATAACAAAGGGTGAACCTTTTCCGTGGAAATAAATTCTTTTCCATACCAATTAGAGGCTTCTAAAAAACCATCCATAGAGTGATCTGTGTGAATTCCAGAGCCTTGCCAACAACCTAGCATAAATTCTAAATTAACTGGTTCGAGAGCGTCAAACAACTTTAAAGCTTGTTCTGTAGTAGTTTTACCAGTTTTGATAATTGACTGACAGCTTTCTAATATTGGCATTTTTTTAGGTCTTTGCCGTGTTTTTGAGTTCGACTATTATTCCTTCTTGCCGATTTTGCTTGATTTCTTCTATTGTATCAATTATGACCTGCTACCGATCATAAATAATAAATAATAAATGGGTATTTTAAGACTAAGGAACTCGAATGCTAGGCTATTTGTTGGTCAAATAGATTAACTAATTCATCGAACTTCCTAGATAAAATTCTTAGTTAAAATAAACCAATGCGATTAGTAATTTTAGGTGGTACGGGTTCAGGAAAAGGCACACAAACAAAAGCGTTATCTGTACACTATCAAATTCGCAGTATCTCCACAGGTAGTATTTTACGAGATGGCATAGCTTCTGGGACAGAGCTAGGTAAAAAGGCTCAACCCTATCTAGAAAAAGGGGGACTAGTACCAGACGAGTTAATGATCGAGTTTATTAAACAAAGATTACTGAAATCTGATGCTAGTAAGGGCTGGATACTTGAAGGATATCCTCGTACTGCATTTCAAGCAGAAGAACTAGATTTTCTCTTAAAAAAATTAGATCAAAAACTGGATTCAGCTATTTATCTCAAAGTGAGTGAATCCATCATGAAAGAAAGAGCTTTAAACAGAGGATTAGCTGATGATCAACCAGAATTAATCCAGCGTCGTCTTCAAGCTTTTCAAGATTTTACTGTTCCTATTGTGGAATATTATCAATATCGGGGTTATCTTCTCAATATTGATGGTGAATTATCTCCTGAAGCAGTGACCGATAAAATTATCTTTCAGTTGTAATTTCATAAAATTCACCCCTGATATACTACTTCTCTACAAAGTTATTTATCATATCAAAAAAACTTGATACATCAATTATTTTTGATGTAATATGAAACTCGTTGTTCACCACAATTAGCCCAGTAACGTAATGACGACACAGAAGCCTGTCATCAACTCGCGAGCTGTTAAGGCAGGAAGCCAACTCAGTTTTTTTGAAAAATATCTAACTCTTTGGGTAATTATCTGTATAGGGGTTGGAATTACTTTAGGCAGAATTTTTCCTAAAATCGCCCAAACTTTGGATGGAATGAGTGTATATAATGTATCTCTTCCCATTGCAGTATGTCTTTTCTTCATGATGTATCCAATCATGGTGAAGATTGATTTTAGCCAAGCAGTAAAAGCTGCACGTACTCCTAAACCTGTCATTTTGACTTTGGTTGTGAACTGGTTGATTAAGCCTTTTACTATGGTGGTATTTGCTCAGTTTTTCTTAGGTTGGCTCTTTAAACCTTTATTACTAGAAACCGAGCTGATTCGGGAGACAACTGTAACTTTAGCTAATTCTTATATTGCAGGGGCGATTTTACTAGGTATTGCTCCTTGTACAGCAATGGTACTGATGTGGGGGTACCTATCCTATAGCAATCAAGGACATACTTTGGTGATGGTAGCGGTAAACTCATTGGCAATGTTATTTCTCTACGCACCACTAGGAAAATGGCTATTATCTGCTAATAATTTGGTTGTACCTTGGCAAACTATTGTTTTATCCGTTGTCATTTATGTTGGGTTACCTCTTGCAGCAGGAATTTTTAGTCGTTACTGGATTTTTCGTTATAAGGGAAGAAAATGGTTTGAGACTCAATTTTTACACTATCTTTCTCCTATTGCCATAGCAGCTTTATTACTAACTTTAGTTTTATTATTTGCTTTTAAAGGAGAACTAATTGTAAATAATCCCCTACACATTTTCTTAATTGCTATACCTTTATTTTTGCAAACCAACTTTATCTTCCTAATCACTTATGTAGCAGGGCAAAAACTGGGATTAGACTATGAAGATGCTGCCCCAGCAGCCTTAATTGGAGCAAGTAATCATTTTGAAGTCGCGATCGCGACAGCCGTAATGCTTTTTGGTTTAAACTCTGGCGCAGCCTTAGCCACAGTAGTTGGAGTATTAATTGAAGTTCCTGTGATGTTAATGTTGGTAGAATTTTGCAAACGTACTGCCTCTTGGTTTCCCAGACAACCAGAAAAAGCCACTCTACTCGATCCTCGTTGCGTTAATCCCTATCAAAATTAATGACAAAATCATTAATTAATTGTGGAAAATTAATTTAATAGAAGAAAAACCATGAAAAAAGTAATGTTTGTTTGCAAGAGAAACTCCTGTAGATCCCAAATGGCTGAAGGATTTGCCAAAACTCTAGGGAAAGATAAAATTGTAGTGACATCTTCAGGATTACAAGATAGTCGAGTACATCCTACAGCCATAGAAGTAATGTCAGAAATCGGAATAGATATTAGTAATCAAACTTCAGATACCTTGAGTAATTTTGCAGCAACTGACTATGATGCAGTAATTTCTATGTGTGGTTGTGGCGTGAATTTACCAGGAGAATGGGTAACTCAAGAAATATTTGAAGACTGGGAATTGGAAGATCCTGATGGAAAGCCTATGGACACTTTTTACCGAGTGAGAGACGAAATCAAAGAGCGAGTTACAAAATTAATTGAACAATTAACTTATACCAATTCTCAACAGTAATCAGAGACTTAGTTAGGTAGTAGGTATTAGTAATTACCAAAATTTTAAGGTTTTTAAAAGTAGAAAAAATCGTACTATCACTCTGAGTACATTTGATAAACGGTATAATTTGTCAATTTTGACAATGATAAATTGAGATCAAATAACCAAGAAAATTTAGTGATACTTATTCTTCAAATCAAGGTTGACAAAGTGGTAGTCATTCCTTAATTTCTTCTTCTCCTTCAGGCTTATTTTGTTGGATGGCTTGATAAGCAGAACCGATGACAAACCCTAAAACTGCCCCCCCAATAACCGAAACTGGTCTGCGAGCAGTTCTTTGACTGATATGATTAACTGCTAAACCCAACATGGCACCAATAAGAGCAGTCATAATTCCTGAAAAAATCACCATTTTAATATTCATAGCTTTTACCTTTAAGACAACGAGGCATTCATTATAGTAATTCTTGGTTAAACGAGGTACAGCTTAGATATGCTTGATGATAGGGAAAAGGCAAAAAATCTGTATCTCATGAATCTGAGAATGCCTATAGTTCTGTAATTATACTTTTATTATCTCAAAATCTCGAAAGCTCAAAGAAAATTACATATCAAATCTTTATAGATCAAAGACACCAGTCCCTGTATAATTCGGTTGACTGATTTAGGAACAAAGTCTTGCAGCCAATTAGCTTCTACTAATGGGGGTGAAAATCCCTACCAGTAAGAAACTAACTAGGACACAAGTCCCACTAAAGACTAAGACAAAATTTGTTCCTTGTATTGCTATAAATAATCTCATGAAGATATATTCTTGGCTAAGTATCCCTATTGTTTTCACTTTATCTGGTTTGATAATTACTCCCGCCAAAGCAGGTTTATTTGATCGTCCTGATTTTTTTGAAAAGGGACGAGAACAATTTGAACAGGAAATTCGTAGACTGGAGCGAGGCAAAACTTTTCCTAACTCTTCCCTTCAAGTTGATGAAGCAGCCTTGCCTTGGTCACGGGTTGTGATGAAAGAAGTAGGGTTTACTGCGATGATGCCCCCTGGAGTTATTACCCAAGAAGTTGAGGTGGTTGAATCTCCTAAAGGAGATATTGATTTCAATATCATTGCTACTCATCCTTCATCCTCTCGCTATGTAATCGCTTACTCAGAAGAAGTTACTCCAGAAAGGGTAAAAAACACTAAAGAAGTATTAGAAAAATCGCGAGATTATATTATCGATAATAGGGTGGGTTTAATTAAAACTGCTGACGATGATATCGTTTTTGAAAATTATCCAGGTAAACAGTTTCAGCTGCAAAATAAAAATGAAACTATTGTCTATCGCTTATTGCTTGTAGAGCAACGCCTCTATATTTTGGCAGTTAGTCAGCAAAATGAGGCTATTTCCCCTAAGTCAATTGATACTTTTTTTGCTTCGTTTAGACTAGTCAAGTAATTACATAATTTTAATTACTGAATGCAAAATTTGCACTTTTAAAACTGCTTGGTTAAGTAGGTAGGCAGAATTAAATAGTAAGATGGCTATGAAAAAGGTTAGGGCGTAAGGTTTAGGGAGTAGGGAAAGATCAACTACCCAGATTTTATAAATTCTTTTGCCTACCCACTTAAAACTTTTCTATTAACTCATCTAGAAAGCAGTGTCAAAGTCAGCTTTTTCTGGCAAAATTAGCACAAAAAATTTTCCAATTGATGGTTTGTAAGCTTGTGTAACAAAAACAAATTTTAGCTACAAATTAGCCTGAAACTTCTGCTAGAAAAAGCTTAGAGCCATTACCTGTCTTCCCCAAGTTTCAGTAATGGAAAATAAAATAAATAAATGCTAAGACTAATAAATCTTTAGTTAAATTAAAGTTTGTATTTTAGGAAAAAGTACTATATTAACAATACTGAAATCAAAATTTAGTAAAGTAATATTTTTTAAGCTAGGTATGCTGGAGAAGATTTATGAATCAGAAATACGATAGCTACCGTTTTACTAAGAAATTATTAGGTGCATTCTTCTTAGTACCTTTGTTGATTGGGGGGTGTGGCAGTGGTAAAGAGCAATCTCAAGCCCCAGGTTCTCAAGCAGTTCCTGTTAAATTACAAACTTTAGAAACTGCAACTTTAATTAATAGTAGTGAGTATGTAGGTACTTTAGAAGCCCAGGGAAGAGTTAATTTAGCGCCTCGAATTAACGGGCGTATTCTGAAGATTTTCGTTAATCAGGGCGATCGCGTGCGTCGAGGACAAGCAATAGTTGAGTTAGAACCCACCCAACAACAGGAAGATGTTAATGCAGCAACTCAGGCTGTTAACGTTGAAAAAGCCAGACTGGGTCAAGCTCAAGCGGAATTAAAGACAGCGGAGGCAGATAGAGCTGCTGCTGCTGCTGAGGTTGAAAGAGCTAGAGCGGATCTTCAAGACATAATAGCGGAAGTAAAATTAGCTGAGATCAACATTGAGCGGTCTAAATTTCTGGTGGAAGGAGGAGCTGAACCTAAGCAAGATTTAGATAACAAAACCCGTGACCTTAATACCAAGTTTGCCCAGCGCGATGCTAGAAAAGAATCCCTAAATGCCTCAATCAAATCCCTGGAAGCTGCTGGCAGAAGGGTAGATCAAGCGATCGCTAACGTAGATAGCCAAAAAGCAGCGGTTAGGCAAGCTGAGTCTCAATTAGGTTCGGTGAGCCAAAACTTAGTTTACAATACGGTCAATGCTCCAATCAGTGGCATGGTGGGTAGTTTCAATCAGAAAAAAGTGGGAGACTATATCAATACTGGAGAAGAAATAACCACACTTACTAACAATCAAATCTTTGACCTTAATATTGGAATTCCTACTGAATATCGGTCGCGATTGAAACTAGGACTGCCTGTTGAAATCATTAACAAGGATGGCACTGAAGGAGTTAAAGGTAAAGTCACCTTTATTTCACCCTTAGTAGATCAGAGTACTCAAACTATTCAAACAAAGGTCTCTTTCGCAAACGATGGTAGTCTTAGAGATAGAGAATATGTTCGAGTTAAAGTCATTTGGCGGGAGAATCCTGGGTTATTAGTTCCCACTAGAGCTGTATCTATCCTGGGTGGTCAAAAATTTGTCTATGTGGCAACATCAGGAGACTCAGAGGAAGCCAAGTTAGTTGCCAAGCAACAACCAGTTAATCTCGGAACTATCCAAGGTCAGGCGTATCAAGTTATCTCTGGAGTGGAACCAGGAGATAAAATTGTAGTCACAAGAATACTTGACCTCAAAGATGGCACGCCAATTACAGAGGCAACTTTTACTAGCGAACAGACCCAATAAAAATTCAAGATTGCTGGCAAACAGACATTGCTAAGACAATAGTTCTTAACTAGCAAAGGAACCAGTCCTAAGACCTTAGCTTGAAAATTCTACTCCTGAAGATCGATGTTATTTTCTATTGCTACCCCCTTTATTAAACGACCGGTTTTAACTACGGTCTGTACTATTCTGATTATTCTGGTGGGCACGATCGCTATGGCACTTTTGCCTTTGGATAAGCTACCAGAAATTGCCCCCAAGCGGGTTTCTGTAACAGCCAACTATGTTGGTGCTGATGCCCAAACTACTGTTGATAACGTAACCACCGTCCTAGAAAGAGAAATCAACGGAGTGGAGGATGCGAAATGGATTGATTCATCCACCGACAACAACGGTAATGCCACTATCAATATTAGTTTTCCCGTAGAAAATGATAGTAATATGTCCCAGGTACTGGTGCAAAATCGAGTATCCCAAGCACAAGCGGAACTCCCCCAAGCAGTACTCGCTACAGGACTAAAAACCGAGAAACAATCCCCTAGTGTTACCTTAGCCTATTCTTTCTATGCGGAAAGAGATGCCAATGGGGAAATACCTTATGACACTACTTTTATTAATAACTATCTTGACCGCTATATTTGGAACGATTTACGGCGTATCAAAGGAGTAGGTAGTCTGCAACTCTATGGAAGTTCTACTTATGCGATGCGGATCTGGGTAGATCCCAATAAGCTTGCTGCCAGAGGCTTAACCGCATCCGATGTAGTTAACACCATTAATGAACAGAATTTTGATATTGGGACGGGATCTGTGGGCAAGCGACCTTCTATGTCCGAGCAGGATTTTGAATTTCCCCTGAAAGTCCAAGGTCGCTTTAAAACTGCTGAAGAAGCAGAAAATATGGTGGTGAAAGTAGGTGAGAATGGGGAACTGATCAGAATTAAGGATATCGGTAGAGCGGAACTGGGAGTACAAAATTATAATACTGACTCATATTTTGACAATAATCTCCCTTCTGTAACCCTTTTGATCTATCAACTTCCTGGTACTAATGCCCTGGAGACAGCAGAAGCAGTCAAAGCTAAAATCGCCGAGCTGGAACCCTCTTTCCCTCCTGGTTTAAAACAGGCAATAGTTTTAGACAATACTTTGTTCGTCAATGCTTCCCTCGCAGATTTGGTTGTTACCCTAATACAAGCGATCGCTCTAGTAGTTTTGGTAATTTTTGTCTTCTTGCAGGACTGGCGAACTACTATTATTCCTGCGATCGCGATTCCTGTAGCGATGTTGGGAGCAATGATTGCAGCCTTAGCTCTGGGCTTTACTCTCAATAATATGAGCTTGTTCTCCTTGATTTTGGCAACAGGGCTGGTAGTAGATGACGGGATTGTAGTAGTAGAGGGAGTCTCAACTAAGTTATCCCAGGGGATGAGACCACTCCAGGCAGCCCTTGATTCTATGGAAGAACTATCGGGAGCAGTCATCGCAACTTCTTTGGTATTGATTGCGGTGTTTGTTCCCGTCTCTTTCTTTCCTGGTAGTACAGGGGTTGTTTATAAACAGTTTGCCCTGATTATGGCTGCTGCGGTCACATTTTCGACCTTTAACGCCCTATCCTTCTCCCCAACCATGTCAGCGATCTTGATGAAACGTCAAGAGGAAGTGAAAGGACCTTTAGGTATATTTTTTAACCTGTTCAATAGGTTTTTTGCTTGGGTCACTGTACAATATCGGCGTTTGCTCGAATTGATAACTCGTTTCAAACTGATTATTATTGCGGTATTTATTGGTGGTCTAGTTGCAACGGGCTGGGTTTACCAGACCCTACCCCAAGGATTTATTCCCGATGAAGACCAAGGTTACTTTTTTGGCATCGTAGAAGCACCTGCTGGAGTTTCTCTCAACTATACCAGTGAAATTAGCCGACAGGTTCTACCAGAAGTGATGAAGTTTGAGGAAGTTGAACATGCCTTGGCATTAAATGGTTTTTCTTTCGAGGGTCAGAACAGTAATAAATCGGTTCTGTTTATCAAACTGCATGATTGGAGTGAGCGACCTGGGGCTGAACACTCTGTATATGGGGTGATGAATCGCTTAAACCAGATATTTCAACAAAAAATAGACGGAGCTAGGGTTTTGGCGGTTAATGCTCCTGCTGTTGATGGTTTGAGTAACTTTAGCGGTTCGGAACTTTTCATTCAAGACCGTCAGTTGAAAGGTATGGATGCCCTGATTGATAACACCAAACGAGTGCTACAAGCAGCTAATCAGCGTCCTGAAATTGCTGCTGCCTTTAGTACTTTTACCTTCGATAGTCCGATGCTCGAAGCTGATATTGATCGAGATAAAGCTAAGGCGCAGAATGTTGACATCAACGAAATTATGACCACTTTACAGACTTATCTGGGTTCTAATTATGTCAACCAGTTCGTGCTAGATGGTCGGCTGTATCGGGTTTATGCCCAGGCAGAATCTGATTCTCGGGCTAACCCTGAAGATATTACTAAACTTTATGTCCGTTCGCGGGACGGAGCCTTAGTACAACTGAGTAACCTGGTGGCAGCACAACCAATCTCCTATCCCCCAATTGTGACTAACTACAATGTTTTCCCCGCCATTAAAATTAATGTAGGTCCAGCACCAGGCTATAGTTCAGGACAAGTAATTGCAGCGATGGAGGAAGTAACAGAGCAAGCCCTACAACCAGGCTTTGGCTATGACTGGACAACTACAGCAGCAGAAGAAAAAGAAGCAGGAGGAGCTGCACCGATTATCTTTGGTTTTGGCTTCGTAATGGTATTCTTGGTCTTGGCAGCTCAGTACGAAAGCTACATTGACCCCACCATTATTATGCTTACCGTACCTCTGGCTATTTTAGGTGCTTTGGGGGGAATTTGGTTACGGGCTATGTGGCAAGGTATGCCTTTCAATCCAGGAGCAGGGATTTGGCCCATTCTCAACAATAATATTTATTGTCAAGTAGGGTTGGTAATGCTGATTGGGATGGCAAGTAAAAACGCAATTCTGATTGTGGAATTTGCCAATCAAGCTCGTGCTTTAGGGATGAGCATCACCAAAGCAGCTATTACCGCTGGGGAACAGCGTTTGCGTCCGATTCTGATGACCGCATTTTCTTCCCTGTTTGGGTTCCTGCCTCTAGTAATTGCTGATGGTGCTGGTGCGATCGGTCGTTGGTCTTTGGGAACTGCGGTTTTTGGTGGTCTGGCTGTCTCGACTCTTTTATGTTTACTCTTTGTTCCTAATCTCTATATTGTGATTAAGAGCTTTGAAGAGTACTTCCTCAAAGGAGGCAAACCACCCAAAGGTGGAAACAATGGTAAAGGAGGCACTCCTAATCAACCCGATGCTCCTCCAGCACTGGATAAGCCTTATACTCCAGAAGATGAGCCTATACCTAGCTTTAAAACATCTACCCAGAATGAGTAGAGTATTACTCTATCAACTTGGAAATGATGGATTGAGATAGGACAAGGGAGACAAGGGAGACAAGAGAGGCTGGGGAGACAAGGAAGATTATTCCTCATTCCTGACCCCTGACTACCGACTCCTGATATCCGAAGGTGTATCCTTTAGGACTCCTGACTTCGTAAAACTTATCCCTCAAATTAACCTTGACAAAGCAGTAGGTAAGGGTCAAAACCCAATACCTACTACCTAACACCTAACACCTAATAATAAGTGAGAATTAATCCCGATGTTTAAAGATTGGAATTTTGATGATTGGGTAAACCATATTTTGTTTATATTTACTGTTTTACTCTTGGTTTATTCTTTTATCTTTGTTTAGTTAGAGTTTTAATTGAGCAAAAACTTCACAGTTTGGCACCAGCTACATTTGCTGTACTCCAAACAGGAAGTTCACTGTCTCCGTGTTCACCAATAATATAGGCATGAACACTGCGAGCATCAATATCTAGCTTTCTGGCTAATAAAGTGCGGAAACGAGCTGTATCCAGTACTGTTCCTGAACCAATCACCCTAGAACTAGGAAATCCAGAAATTTTCAGAGTTACATAGGTCATGATGTCAACGGGATTGCTGACAATTAGCAAAATAGCATCAGGACAGTATTTAACCACATCAGCCAGAATACTTTTAAAAATATTGACATTGCGTTCCACCAGATTTAAACGAGTTTCTCCTGGCTTTTGAGCAGCCCCAGCAGTAATAATTACGATGATCTTGCTGTAACTGAATAACTGTCTTGAGCAATTTTTGGGGCTACTTCTATGTCAGTAAAATCTTCAGGGGAAGATAAGGCGGTATCCACAATGGGATGCCAGTATTTGCCTGCTCCTAAAGGTGGTAATTCAAAATTAAGGGGTTGCCAATAGGAATTGAGCATAACATGGAGACGTTCACCTTTAGCTGGATAATTTGCCGAAAAAGCGATCGCTTGATGGATTGCTGGAGTGGTAATGGTATGGTAGTCATCGAGAACTAAAAAAAGATAACCAGGTATAGGAAAATCCTGTTTGCTGTAACCATTGTGCTAATAAGGTAGTTTTGCCAAAACCCGCAGGCGCAGAAATCAGAGTTAATTTTCCTTTGCTACTTCGATCTAGCTCTTGAATTAGGCGATCGCGTCTGACTAAATTAGCTCTAATTGAGGGAATAAAAAATTTAGTTTCTAAAAGCTCGTTAGATACCATTGTAATTATGCAACTAGCTACTTAATTAGACTTGAATGAAATAAAAAAAGTTTATCTTCACTCCAGTGCAAGTAGTTAGAATCTCATTAATTTTGAACTAAATGACAGTATTTAATCAAGAACGCCTCCTATTTGACCCTGTTAACCCTGAAAATAATGCTATTCCCTTAATTTTCGCTTTTCCTAACGAATACACTATCGGGATTACCAGCTTAGGTTATCAAATAGTGTGGGCTACTTTCGCCATGCGTTCTGATGTAAATGTAACCCGCTTATTTACAGATATTCAAGAACCTTTGCCGAGATTTCCTGAACTATTAGGATTTTCCGTATCTTGGGAATTAGACTATATTAATATATTCAGTCTTCTAGAGTCTCTTGCTATTCCTCTACATTCTAGAGAAAGAAACGATAATCATCCCCTAGTATTTGGTGGTGGTCCAGTTTTAACCGCCAATCCTGAACCCCTAGCAGATTTTTTTGATGTAATTTTGCTGGGAGATGGAGAAAATTTATTAGATAGTTTTATAGATGCTTATCAGGAAGTCAGAAAAGCTAACCGCGACACAAAATTACGTCATCTAGCAAAAGTTCCAGGTATTTATATTCCTAGTTTGTACGAAGTTACTTATGAAGATCGTGAAGGGGCAATTAAATCTATCGAACCTATAGATACCGATATCCCCGAAATTGTACAAAAACAAACCTATCGAGGTAATACCCTTTCTGCTTCTACTGTAGTTACCGAAAAAGCAGCATGGGAAAATATCTATATGGTAGAAGTGGTGCGGAGTTGTCCCGAAATGTGTCGCTTTTGTTTGGCGAGTTATCTTACTCTTCCTTTTCGTACTGCATCTTTGACAGAATCTTTAATTCCTGCAATTAATAAAGGTCTAAAAGTTACTAACCGCTTGGGCTTACTCGGTGCATCTGTTACCCAACATCCAGAATTTGAAACCCTACTAGATTATTTATCTCAACCCCAATATCAAGATGTACGCTTGAGTATTGCTTCGGTAAGAACCAATACTGTCACTGAAAAATTAGCTCAAACTCTAGCTAAAAGGAATACTCGTTCTATTACCATTGCTGTAGAAAGTGGCTCAGAAAGAGTTAGAAAAATTGTTAACAAGAAACTCAGTAATGAAGAAATTATCCAAGCTGCGGTTAATGCGAAAGCAGGAGGCTTAAAAGCCATTAAGTTTTATGGAATGGCTGGTATTCCTGGGGAAGAAATGGAAGATATTGAACAGACAGTAGCGATGATGGAAGCAGTGAAAAAAGCTGCACCTGGTTTACGTCTCACTCTCGGATGCAGCACCTTTGTTCCCAAATCCCATACTCCTTTTCAATGGTTGGGAGTCAACCCTCAAGCTAAAACCAGACTCAAGTATTTAGAAAAGCAACTCAGAAAAAAAGGAATTGAGTTTCGTCCTGAAAGCTATAATTGGTCAATAATTCAGGCTTTAATTTCTAGGGGCGATCGCAGATTATCATCCCTTCTAGAATTAACTAGAGAATATGGTGATTCTGTGGGTAGTTATAAACGAGCCTTTAAACAATTACGAGGTCAAATCCCCAACTTAGATTTTTATGTTCATCGTAATTGGAGTCAAGATCAAATACTACCTTGGCAACATCTTCATAGCACATTACCTAACAAGACTTTAATTAAACATTTTCAAGAAGCCAGCCGTTATTTTACCCAAAATTAAAAGTTTTTAGGGAATAATATTAGGTGACAACAGAAAGATATCAACGCAATACTAGTATTTTCTCCTAAGTAAAAACTTGGAAATTAATTTTTACTTTTAAGTATTAAAAATTCTAAAAAAAATACTTTAATCTGTTTTTAAGAAACTTTTTGTGTTACATAGGATTATTTTCTTAAGTGAGAATAGCCATGAAAATCTTGCTTGATTGAAATTTCATGGAAAAAAATAGCGTAATTACTCAGTACAAAATCATAGTATCACCAATACTATAGATTAGAGTCAAATATTAAAACACAAAACAAGTAACCATATTTTATAAATTATAGTAATGACAATAGATTTAACTGCTACAACTTTTACAATACCTTCCTATATTCTCAAACCAGAAGAAATATTTAATCTTGAATTTAATATTATTAATCAAGGAAATGATAACTCTGACAGTTTTGACATTGAATTTTATCTTTCAACAGACAACTTAATTACTAATCAAGATACGTTACTGGGAAAACAAACCATTACTGGTATTACAGCAAATAGTAATACTGAGTTGCTAGTAAATAATCTAAACTTATCTCCCTCCAATCCACTTCTAGCAAATGGCAATGGAATGTACTATTTGGGAGCAATAATCGATCGCGATAATGTAATTGCCGAAAGCAAGGAAGATAATAACACTATTACAGTAGATGACTCCACTAAAGTTCAAGTAGTTTCTGTAGCTCCATCATTTTTTAATGTTGCTCAAAAGTCAGCTAATATGGGGGACAAAGTTCACATCATATTTAGCCTGGATAATCTAGCTAGTGCAGTTGCAGAAGATGTAGAAGTAGAGTTTTATTTATCTCCTAATGACTTAATATCGACAACCGATCTCAAACTGGGTTCTTTTACAGTTGATAATATCCCTGGAGAAGGTAATTCTGGGAATCAGATCGTCGGTTTTGATTTACCTCCAGATTCGGAAAATTTATGGCGCATCCAAGAAAATGGCACCTATTCTGTAGGGATGATTATTCCTGGAAATAACGAATCCAATCGAGTCACAAACTTTTACACTGGGAATAAATCGCAATTTGTAAATTACGATCAAATTAATATCACTAATGCTAGCGATGGCTCCGATCAAGATACAGTTGAAAGAAAAGATGTAACCTCGATTGACTTAATGGGGGAAGAATTTAGGGTTGTTCAAGATAAGTTACTCCACCCAGCAGATTTCATCGACATCAACTTTAAAATTCTCAATCAAGGACAAACAAATGCTGGAGGATTTACCGTAGAATTTTATCTCTCCAACAATGAATATATTTCTCATCACGACATCAAACTTGGTAGCGTTGATATTTCTAGTTTGGCTGGAGCAAGTAGTACGGAATTGTTGGCAGAAAAATATCAATTACCCGATGCAGATCATGAAATTTGGGATGAAGTAGATGGAACATATCATGTGGGTATGTTGATAAATCGGGACAATCAGGTTCAAGAACATACTCAACTCAATAATAATAATCAAGCTCAGTTTATTGATTCTGATAATATCTTTGTTGCTGAATTAGAATCCAAGGATGTATTCGGAATCGATTTTAATGTAGTCGAGGAGGCTTCGGAAGCCAACCCACTAGTACCAGGACAAAATATTAACCTAGAATATGAACTTTATAACCAAGGTTCAGAAGATGTAGAATTTTCTGCTGTAGGATTTTATCTGTTTACTGAAGACTATCTCAAGAATAATCAGCAACTTTCTTATAATGAGATTGAGAACAAAAATCCCGATATTCATTTTGTTTTCGGCGATCGCGATTCTACTTTCCTCGAAATTTCTCCTGACGAAACTACCAGAAAAAGGACATTAGAGGTTCAATTACCAGACAATTGGGATACTTTCAATCGAGTCGGAGATGGTTATTACTATATGGGGATCTTGAGCGATCAATGGGAAGAAGTAGTTGAAGCAAATGAACAAAACAATAGTTTGTTTGGTGAATTAATTGATTACGAAAAAGTGTATATTGATGTTGTCTAAGTCTTGCTGAATAAATCAAAAACCTCTGTACATTAACACTTTCAATTTTCTTGAAATTATATTCAATCCCAGAAAGTTAATTAGTTTAGTGACAATTTTCTGGGACTTTACAAGAATTTGCCGTGAACAGCTCAAAAAAATGGTGACTTTGGTTGTCAAAAAGTAAGCTATGTCAATCAACACTGATTACTT
>JASJDF010000067.1 GCA_030065715.1 Xenococcaceae cyanobacterium MO_188.B19
GGCGACATAAGAGTTATTATTCCATCTAAAAAAGATGTGCGATATCCCAAGTATTCTGTTTCATTAAACTTTTCATAATCTTGCCAAGTCATACCAGAAAAGCTCAAAGTTCTATCTTGCTTTAAAAGGTAATTTTTATTGATTGGTAAATTATCATCTAGTAGCATATCTATAAAAATTAATTCAATAAATTAAAAGGCGATACATAAACTATTAATCAGCTAAATTGAGTATCATTTAACTAGGCAACCAATCGTTAAACTGTTACTAATCTTATGTTATCGCCTACTTGCATTGAATTACTTGATAAATGTTCGATGTTTAATGTTCAATGTCAAGGTGTTTGCCAAATGCGTTGATGATAGTCCTCTGGTTTAGCATAAGGATCGACATTATGATGATGATGGTGATGACCATGATCGTGATGGTGATGATGACCATGACTATTATTATCTACAGCAGCAAGACGAAACTTACACATCTCGCAATTCATCACTACTTGACCTAATTGGGTTTCAATTTCTCTGTCCCTAATTACCTGCAATAATTGGGGTTGAATGCCCATTTCAGGTAAGCAATTAAAAACAATATTAGAATGTTCGGCTTCTTGTTGAGCAGTAATATTAAAAATCTTCTTCATTAATACCCCAGTAAATAGGAAGTAGGGTAAAACAATAATGCGTTTTGGTTGATAAAGATAAGCTCTCTTAAAACCTTCCTCTAGACGAGGGTGAGTAATTCCAATAAAACAAGTCTCTACCGTCTTATAACCACTTCCTTCCCAGATAATCCTAGCTAACTTTGCTACATCTCCATTAGCATCAGGATCGCTAGAGCCACGACCGACAAATAATAGTACTGTATCAGCACGGGATATATTATCAGGGTTATTTTCTGGTCGATCCAACTGATTTAAGCGATCGCGCCACAATTCTAAAATCGGTGGAGTAATCCCAAAATGACGACCATAATGGAACTTAACTTGAGGATGACGTTTTCTAGCCCTATCTAACTCATTAGTAACATCAAACTTATTGTGTCTAGCTGCAAATAATAGAATAGGTAATGCTGAAATATCAGTATAGCCCTCTTCCACACAGCGATCTACTCCTTCTTGGATAGTAGGTGTAGTTAACTCCAAGAAACAAGGAATCACGGGACGAGAAGTATCTAGTTGACGGTAGGTTTCCACAAAATCGACGAAAGTTTGCCTACCTTCTTCATCTCTTGTACCGTGTCCGATGGCTAGTAGAGGTCTTTTTTCTGGTAAAGGGGGTAATTCTAGGGACGGAAGATGAAGCGCGGAAGGGAAGTTAACAGTAACCATTAATTAGTTTGTAAATTCGGTAATAACATGAAATGGAATTATACAGATTCTAGCTATCGATATTTTGAATTTAGAGATAATTAATCATATTTAAAGGTAATTTCTATTTTTATTTAATTCTTTTTTTATAGTGTACGCTGGTATGATTTTACCAAGTTGATTATATAATCAAATAAAGTATTTTTCTATTTGTAAGCAAATATGACAAAAGAGAAATCAAAAGACGAAATTTTATTGATTAAACTATGTCAAGGATTTATAAAAATCTGCGATCGCATTAATCGAGGGGAACCAGCTTATCTTGTTAATGATGATCAGCCCTTTCCCCAACCTTTATACGAAGCCTTTGAAGAATTAAGCATTAGATGGATATTGAGAGATGGAGTAATGCGTCATCCTTCCATACTAAATATGGTTGAAGCAGCAAGAAATTCGGTTGAAGCAGTTGAGCCAGATTTTAGCGAGTTAGTTGATTTTCCCGACCAACCCTTACTTGAAGAGATGACAAGAGCTTCAGAAGAATGTGAAGAATATGCTAGTGAATATAGTTTAAGTCTGGAGATTGACAATAATCAGAGCTATATTCCCAGATTAATGAATGAAATCAAAAAATTCAATTTGCCTCACAGCACATACACGATATTTCGTCGTTTTATAGCCGAAAATCCGTTTCCTTCAGAATTAGATTTAGCACTTCTGCGATCGCAAAATCCTGAAATAGAGCGTGTAAAGGAATTTTTAGGTGAAGCATATCAGGATGCACCACCACAATCTGATGCTATGCCATTATGCAAAACTTGTGGAGGATATTTAGATTGTGCAGCAAGAGAAATTGAGGGATGTTGTGAACCTCTAGATCGTAGAGTCGAGAAAGTACCTATTCCCGATACGGTTATTTGTTTAATTAGACCATCTTTGATTGAATTGCGTCTCAACAAAAAATTTGAAGAGATGGGATTAGAAGTAGAATTATGGCCCAATTTAGACCAAGCCGATCTAAAAATAACATTTCCTAATCAAGAAGTTTGGGCAATTGATGCCAAAGACTGGGGAAGCGCAACCAAGCTAGCTAGAGAATTAAATCAAGACACTATTCCTAATATTGGTCAATCTAAATCATTTTTTGTGGTTCCAGACTATAGATTTAATAAGCTCAAATATCAAGCAATTTTTGCTAGCAAATATACAGGTAAAATTCCTCTAATCTCAGAGTCAGAAATTATTAAGCGAGTTAAACGCAATTTAAAATGAGAGATTCAAGTAGTTGGATAGGGAAACTCCGCACACAATTAAGCGGTAATATTCCCCTTAAGTTTTCTAATTTTGCTCGTATTGAATTAATGTTGTATGCTTTACAAGCTTATTTTCCCAGACAATCAATACGTAAAGCTCATTTGTTGATGCAAGGTTATCGTGAGCCAAGAATAACAGATATTCAATGGGAAATTATTAAACATTTACGTCACTTAGCATCTGAATTTCGTAGCTCGATTAGTTGGGAAATTGCACTGCGTAATTATGATGAAATAGCTAATAGTGCTGCTGCTAATTGGTTGGGTTTTGAAATTGATTATGATAATAACCGTATTAGTCTCACTAATAATCATGTTATTAGTCGATATGAAGTATATCAAGGAGTATTAATTAAACCTCTAAATTTTTCTACGCAAAATTATAATCCAGCACCAAAAGGAGATTATCAGTTCAATATTAGTTCAGAACAAGTAAGATTAGTTCGTATTTCAGCACCAATCGCAAATATAGGAGAACAAAATAAAAACAATATTCCTAATATTAATCTAAATCATAATCGCTCACCGATTCGGGTTTCTTTTAGAGAATTAATTGATAAAGGAAGAGATTTAGAATCAATTTTGGGATACGATGCTGGCGAAATTATAGAAAGATCGAACTATTGGAATATTGAACAAGATCGACAGGCTAATGAAATTTTTATTGATGGTGAAAGCCATATTTTAGGTCCTACTGGAAGTGGTAAATCGACATTAATTGAATGTCTGATTACTTTATTAATTGAAAAAGGCAAGAGAATAGCAGTTGCAACAAATAGCGTGGGAGAAGTTCAAGATTGGCTAGAATTTGCTCAAAAGATAGATATTAAAGCTGTTCCAATTATTGGTAGTTCGGCAAGAAATAAACATCTCAGTCGGCTTAATCAGGCTGCAATGTTTAGTAATAACCAACAATCTTTTACTCATCCTGGGTTTAAATGGCTTGGTCAATCTTGTCCACTGTTTGCACTTTCAGCAACATCAATTCCTCAGTCAACAAATCAAAAACGTAATAAAACACCCTGTTTTAATCAATTAGAAGATGTTAAAGATCCAGAGCAGAACAAGTATGATTGTCCTTTGGTTGGCATTTGTCCCCAACATATTACAGCGAATGATTTAGAAGAAGCGCAATTAATTGTGGGAACATTACCAGGATTTATCCATAAGAAAGTATCTCGTCACGATTTAAAAGAAAACATTACTATTCTGGAATATTTAGCTTTAACAACTGATTTATTTGTAGTAGATGAAGTAGATTTAGCTCAACCCAAATTAGATGAACTTTTTTATCCTATTGTTACTCTAGCCTCTTTTCGTACAATTCAAGATACTTGGGCAAGAAACGAATCATATCAGCACGTACATAGTTTTTTAGAAGGTGCAGTTGTTATACCAAATAAATATCGTGATTCTTATCTAGAAGAGTCGGAAGATTGGCGACGTTTAGCAAATAGAGCAATATCAGCTTTAATGTATTCTCTTAGAGATATTTCTGTTTGTTTTGAAGGAAAACAACCCCAACAAGAGATAGAAAAATTGCTCACAGACTGCGCTAATGAAGGTAAATTATTTGCTGCTTGGTCGTTGTTTGATAGTCTCGCTGAAAACCTTTCAGGAAGGATTAAAGTTAGGTTGGGTCAAAGAATTCGCAGACCAACTGTCAATAAATACGAGCGTAGTTACGAAAGATATCGTCAAATTTTTAAGCCCATACAAGATAATTCTGCCGATCCCGATCTAACAGGACTTGATACTAGAGATAGTAAAATTGTTACTAAACTAGCTTCAATAGCAGGAATTTTAGCAGGAGAACCTTACAAGAAGATTCCTCACGATAAATGCGTCCAGTTTATTCAAGAAACAAAATGGGATACACAATTAGACAAATTAGAATCTGATGCCAAATTATTTACTAATAATCTAGCAACACTCTTACAGCTATCTATCTTCGCAGCCCAAGCTTTGGGTGCATTGGGTCGGCATATTTCCACTAGAAGACAATCTAATAGCGACATTCAATCTAACTTGCCTCTTATTCCTCCAGTAGATTTTAATCCTTTACTTCCTGCCTCTCCTGTAGGTGCAGTTACTAGCGCACAATATCAAGATGGACATCTTAAAATACATCGAGGTATTAGTGTCGGAAGATCGCTTCTGAGTCAATGGCAATCGCTTTTTAGTATTGATGGATTAGTACCTTCTCATTTATTGGTAACATCAGCCACCAGTTATTCAGGAGAAGCACAACAATCCTATCCTTTCCACGTTCAACAAAAACCTAGCTTACTAATCGAACCACCAGCAGAAAGAGCCAGAACAGTTGCTTACGAAAGTGAATTTTTCTTTTGTCCTATATCGGATGATGCAGGACAACCTGTTTGGGTATCAGGTTCTCATGGAGATGAACGCCACGATAATATTGGCAAGATGGTTTCTGGTCTTTGCCGTCCTCCTGCTCATGGCTTACCTCTAATCGAGCAGTTTCAGGATTATTTGAGTCAAAATGTAGGATGCGATCGCAAAAATCTCCTTTTAGTTACCAATAGCTACGCCGAAGCAAAAACTTTTTATAACTGTTTAAAACCACCATATCAGGACAGAGCCTCTTTTGTTGTTCCAGATGGTGACAGCGTTTTATGGACATCAGGAATTAATGTTCCTCGCTCTAAAATGACAGAATTTCCTAATCAAGGAAAAGAGTTTTTAATCGTACCAGTTGGCGCAATTTCTCGCGCAGTCAACTTAATGAACCCAGATACAGGAGAGCCTTATTTTGGTGGTATGGTAATTCTTGTCCGACAGCATCCTCGTCCTGATGACAATCAAATCATCATTAGTGCAGTCAACAAAGAAACGATTGATAACATGGGTTCTCAATCCGTAGAGCAGATTCAACAACGCGCTAGACATACGAGAGATACTTTTCTTGCTGTACCGCAAATTTTCTCCCAATTACCAGACGAAATACAAGGAGTGGCAATGAAACAACCTCTTGTTTGGACATTAGCTGTAAATTTAACGCAATTAATTGGACGTAGCACTCGCGGAGGACGTAAAACGGTTGTTTGGTTTACCGATGCTGCATTTATGCCTCAAACCTCACAAGGTAATCGTCCTGGTGATACAGATAAAAATTCTCTTCTGTTAGCAGTGCGTGAGCTTTTGGGTAATGCTATTAATCAAGGTGGTTCATCTGGTCGTTTAATCCAAACTTTATATGGCCCAGTTTATTATCCTCTAACTCGTTTGACTCATTTTATTAGTGGCGTAAGTTTGTAGTTGTAGTATTAGTTATAAAGAATCCAGCAAAAATTTAAAATACTTACGAACCAGAGCAAATTATGGCAAAAAACCAAAGATATAATTATTTCCAACCAATTTATTTTGAATACACTAAACAATTAACCAAAAATATTGCTGGTTGGGTAATGCCATTTCCGAATATAGAACAATTTAAAAGCCGTTACGGAGAAGAAGAAGAAAATGCACCAACTAATTCTTTAATAGGTACACTACGTTTACTTTTACCTCAAATCAGATTTATAGATAGAAAATTTACAGTTAATGGTCAGCCTAATCCAGCAGTATTTTTAGCTTATGAACCTATAAGATCCGAAATTTTATCCCTTATATTTAACAAATGGGTTGAAGTTTGGTATCCAGAATCAGAACATCAATATTTAAAAACTCTGTGTACAGATAGTGAATTTAACTGGCAATCTGTAACCTCAGAACAATTAGAATGGTGGTCGCCAGCCTGGGCAATTGCGAAGAAGTTAAGCGAACATGAATATCAATTAGGCGATCATGAATTTAAGTTATTCTTTGCCCCTGGTTGGAAAAACAATACTGTAGACTCATCATTCGCGTACTTCAAAATAGGAAAAGATACCTACAAATTTCCGCTATAGAACTGACATAATTCAAGTAGAATTTTCCACTAGCCCCGAATAAATATCAGGAGAAAGTCCCAAACAAAACAAAATCTGGTTCTGCAAAGGATTAAGCTCAGTAACATCTCCATACCATTCTCCCTTAACTTTCAAAAGAGTCAGAGTAAGATGTTTAAAGGCTTCCAATAATTTTTCCGCAGTCGGTCTCTGTGTGGCTTTTTTCGGATTACCAGGATAGAGTCCTTTGAGGGATTCTCCCGACTCTTGCAAGCTACGACGGACGACAAATTCAATTAAGGTTAGGATTCGCACCGCTAAACTCAATAAATGGACTAATCCTTTAACCTGGTCATCGCGTTGGACAAAAAAAGGAGAAATCGAGAGTGGACAGCCTTTGAGACGATGAAAACTGCGTTCAGCTATCCATTCATCGCGGTAGGTCAGAACAGCTTGTGGAAGAGAAAGTCTCTCCCCAGGAGCATTGGTAACATAAGCTCGCCAGCCTAATTGCTGTTCAACTTGTTGAATTCCGATCTGATGAGAGGGAAGGGAGGTAATTTGATATCGTCCTGGTCGAGAGCGAGTGGGGAGTTCATAGTCGTAGTCATAGTCCAATAATCCTTCCACCCGATGGGTTTTGAGAATAGCTTGGGCTTGTTGACGCAGTTCTAGTTCCAGAACGGATTTGTCGTTTTCCTCGACCTACTGGTGGTGTTAAGGCTAAAAGTTTTTCCTTCGCTGTTGCCAGACGGGTTTGAAGTCCTCGTTGTTGTTTCTTGAGGTAGGAGTCGGAACGAATCAATAAGACTCTTTCTATCCAAGTGTGAGTTAATCCATTGATGGTGCTCTCTTGCTCCCGTTCTAATTCATATCCAATCCCCAATACTTGCTCTTGACCATCATCAGAATGTCGGATAATTTTCACCTTCTCCAGTTGTTCGCTCAAAGCTAATTCTATCCATTCTGATAACAATTGAGGCACTTGACCGACTTTGGATAAGGGGCAAAGGTAGTAATTATTTTCCCTATGGATCTCTGCACGAGTCTTGATGGCACTCATCTTACAATCTCCCACACAGAGTAATCCTGGGTTATCAAGAGTTGAGAAGATTTGTTTTAAGGCTGGCACATATAGTCCATCATCTGCTTTTTCTCCTGACACCACCTTGGTTACTAATGGCATCCCTAAAGGGTCAAGGCTTGCCATCATGGTTTTAATCTGTGGCAGGTTGGGATTGTCTTTACTATGACCAAATTGAAGTCGAGCCATGCTGGGGTTTCCCCAGCTTATGGAATCGACTTGTTGAAATAGTCCCTCTTCCGTGACCAGATGATAACCACTGTTGGTGGTAGCATCGAGCCTCACTTGCTTGACTTCTAGTTGATACACACGAATGCTGTTGCGATTCAGATCAGTTTCAATCTCAGTCCAGCTACTATCATGGCTCAATCTTCTGAGTAGAATGCCCAATCGGTCATCGGTAAAGTCGGTTTCTCTTAATTCTAAATCACACACTGTTTCGAGAGTATAGCTTCTTTGATTCACCCACTCTCTCACCTTGACCTTCCGATGGTCTCCCATCGAGAGAATATATGATAGCCAGATGGTTCCTACCCATCCCCAATTGAGTCCTTTTTCATTTCCATGTCTTGGAAGATGTTGATTAATGATTTCTGGCAATCCGATCTGCTTCATCACGTTCAGTAGCAGCACTACATCATCAATTCTCTCCGAGCTAATCTGGCAATTCTTGTTCTTACTCATTGTCCAGATTTATCATATTTAGTCGTATTTTTTTCAGTCGGCAATTTGCTTTAGGTATCTTTTCCTATTTTGAAGTGCGCGAATGATGAGGTTAGAGAAATTGCAATGGAATTACGTGGAGATGTTTCTCAAAAAGTACTTCGCCTTTCTGATATGCCAGAAATCAGTATTGATTTTAGACAATCTAGCCAAGATTATAAGATAAAGTCTGAAGATACATTTTGGTGTAAACAAGGTATATTGAACCCAATACATCTTCGAGAAAGCGAAGACAAACAAATGATTGCAGATATTGCAGCATCAATATTATTAAATCAGCCTCTTCCAGTCGATTCTAAACGTTTAGATAGTATTTATGATGAAGAAAGTTCTCATTTTCAAAATGTAGAAACTAGCTTGGCAGCTTATAAACCAGAAAAAATAGCTAAGAATATAATTGAAACTTTTTCTATTTTTAGAGAAACAATAGAAACTCATAGTACGGAATCCAAATGCTTGAGGAATCTTGTTAACCCTGAAAGTAAAAATCCTATTAGAAGTGGTTTTTATACAATTTTTATGGCTTTTTTTGATTTGATAATCAATCAAGAACAGGATAAAACCAGTAATAAGTGGCGAGGCTTAAATTTGTTAGGTTTTGCGCTCATGGAAGTAAGAGATATTTTAAATAGTAACTAAGCCCTAGATTTAGCTCGCTTTTGGGATTGTATTTCCAGATATACCAACAAAGCATTGATATCTGCGGGGTTAACACCACCAATGCGAGAAGCTTGTCCGATAGTTAGAGGTTTAACAGAAGACAGTTTTTCCCTAGCTTCCATTCGCAGACTATCGATCGCCATATAATCCAGATTTTCTGGTAACTTGCGATTAGTATGGCGGGAAAGCTGCTCAATTTGGCTTTCTTGGCGTTTGATATAGCCCGAATATTTGATATCAATTTCTGCTCCTTCTTTCTCCGCTAGGGTTAAATTGCGATCGCCTAAATCGTATTTAATTAAGTCAGGATAGTGAAAACCAGGACGACGCAACAAGTCCGCCAGAATGATAGAGCCTTTAATTTTTTGTTTTGTTGTTTCTGCGATCGCAATTCCTACTGGATCGTGTTCTTTAATTCTAGTGCTGTTTAAACGTTCTTTTTCTGCTGTAATATGAGCTTGTTTATCACAGTAGAGTTGCCATCTGCGATCGTCTATTAAGCCGATTTCTCTTCCCAGAGGAGTTAGGCGACGATCTGCATTATCTGATCGCAATACTAAACGATATTCGGAACGACTAGTAAGCATTCTATAGGGTTCGCGCAAATCTTTAGTACAAAGATCGTCAATTAATGTACCGATGTAGCTTTCTTCACGAGGGAAAATAATCATCTCTTTGCCTACGGCGAATCTTGCTGCATTAATTCCCGCTACAATACCTTGAGCTGCTGCTTCTTCATAGCCCGTTGTACCATTAATTTGCCCTGCGGAGAATAGTCCCTGAATTTTTTTGGTCATCAAGGTAGGATAGCATTGGGTTGCAGGAAGAAAGTCATACTCTACTGCATAAGCAGGACGCAGCATAACGCATTTTTCTAGACCAGGAAGACTATGGAGCATTGCTAACTGCAATTTTTCAGGTAATCCTGTGGAAAATCCTTGAATATACAGTTCAGGAATATCTCTACCTTCTGGCTCAATAAATATTTGATGACTGGCTTTATCCGCAAAGCGTACTATTTTATCTTCAATACTAGGACAGTAGCGAGGACCTTTGGCATCAACCCAACCGCCATAAACAGGAGATAAGTGGAGGTTTTCTCGAATAATTTTGTGAGTTTCGGCAGTAGTGCGAGTTAGATAACAACTCATTTGTTCCCTTTCTACCCAAACTTCAGGATCGAAACTAAACCAGCGTACATCCTTGTCTCCTGGCTGTACTTCCATTTTGCTGTAGTCAACGGATCTTTTATCAACTCTAGCTGGTGTACCAGTTTTCAGCCTTCCTGTTTCAAATCCCAAACGGTTTAAAGTATCAGTCAAGCCGATAGCTGCAAATTCTCCAGCCCTTCCCGCTTCCATAGATTTATTGCCAACCCAGATACGCCCGCCCAAAAACGTACCAGTAGTTAAGACTACCGCTTTAGCAGCGAAACAAGTACCAAAATAAGTTTCTACTCCCAAAACTTCGTCATTTTTACCCAATACTAGATCCGTAACCATTCCTTCACGGATACTAAGATTGGGCTGATTTTCCACAATTCCCTTCATTACCGCAGCATATTCTCGCTTGTCGGTCTGCGCCCGTAACGCCCATACCGCAGGACCACGGGAAGAATTTAGCACCCGCTTTTGCAGATAGGTGCGGTCTGCCATTTTGCCAATTTCTCCCCCTAAAGCATCGATTTCATGGGTTAACTGGGATTTTGCTGGACCTCCCACCGCAGGGTTACAGGGTTGCCAAGCAATTTTATCTAGATTTAGAGTTAACATCATGGTACGACAGCCTAACCGCGATGAAGCCAAAGCAGCTTCACAGCCAGAATGTCCTGCACCTATTACAATGACATCAAAGGAGTCTTGGAAATCAACAGTCATTTAACATTTAGCATTGAACATTTATCATTTATCTACACCGCAACTAGACAACAAACTAAGTTCTCTATCTAAGATTGTGGGTGTACATAGTAACTAAATATTGTAGTAAACCCTGGGGACAAAAAGCCAATGGCTAACTACTAACTACTAAACAACCGAATTCAAATATTGCAATAATTCAGGGGCTTGTACAACTCCTTCAATTTTTTCTGCTGGCTGTCCGTTTTTAAATAGAATAAGGGTTGGTAAAGCTTCAACATGATATTGAGAAGCAATATTAGGATAGCGATCAGTATCTATTTTAACCACTTGAATGCGATCGCGTAAATGAGCTCCTACTTGTTCTAAAATGGGACTCATCATCTGACAAGGACCACACCAGGTAGCATAAAAATCTACTAAGACGGGAGTTTTAGCATTGGCGAGTAATTCTTCAAAACTAGAGAATTTCTTTTTGACAACCATAAATCTAAAGCTTGTTAATACTTCCTGTTATGCTAACTAAACCTCATTAGTATTAATCTAATTCTTCGGAGTTTCTTAATTTGAATATTAGGGTAGTACTTCACCAACTCTGTTTTGAGGAATAAGTTTCGGTGAAAATCCTCCCCAACTCCCCTATCCTCCCCAACTCCCCTATCTGATACTGTTGGCGAATGTGCTACAGAAAATCTTACAAAAAGTATTATAAATGACTAAAGTTAGGATTTTATGTTCTTGTAGCACTATTAATTTCAGTGAAGATTACTTTCGCCAACAGTATCCCTATCTTGCCTCAACCTATCATTTCAAACTTGACAGACTAATAGTTCCAGGTGACACAGTTTTGAATATACTGATTTTAGATCAACTCAAAAATAATTAACTCCTATTTGCTTTATTTTTGTTCTTTCTCCCTAGTTATTCCCGATTCAGTAATATGCTGATAATTGGTTTATCGATACTAATTTCTTAATTTCGTGTCAGATACTTATGTGGAAAAAGTTACATCGCAGTGGTCAACCTTGGTTCTTTTATTGTGCGGTCGCTTTTTTTACTTTTACTGTTACAGTTTCTTGTTCCCAGAATCAGCAATCAAATCAATCACCAATACAAAAGTCCCATACAGGACTGAATCAGACTGAACTAAATATTTGGTGGGAAAAAGGCTTTAATTTAGAAGAAGACGAGGCTTTTCGAGCTATTGTTGATGATTGGGAAAGAGCAACAGGGCATCAAGTTAAGTTATCTTTCTATCCTACTAATGAACTGTCAGAAAAAGTAGTCAGGGCAGTTCGTTCAGGAAATGTTCCTGATTTGATTATGAGTCAGAAAGCCAACCCAACTTTCTATCCTCGTCTGGCTTGGCAAAATAAACTGGAAGATGTTTCTGATGTCATTGAACCAGTTAAAGATTCATATCCTGAACATATTCTCAAAGCAGTCACTTATTCTAACGGTATTACTGGTAAATCTAGCTATTATGGCATACCAGTTCATCAAGCTACCATATTTATTTTCTATTGGCAGAAGTTACTATCACTGGTTGGTTTAAGTGCTGAGGATATTCCTCAAGATTGGGATAGTTTTTGGCAATTTTGGCAACAGGCTCAGTTTAAATTAGTAGATCAACAAAATCAAAATATTTACGGCTTAGGCTTACCTTTTTCTGTTGATGGCTCAGATGATATGTATCTTTTATTCGAGCATATTTTGGAAGCATACGATGTGAGACTGATTGATGAGACAGGAAATTTACTAATTAATCACCCCCAAGTGCGCCAAGGAATTATTAAATGTTTGGATTGGTATAGCCAATTTTACTTACAAGGTTTTGTTCCTCCCGATTCAATTAATTGGTTGAATACGGATAATAATCGCAACTTACTCAACCGAGTCGTCTTAATGACTCCCAATGTGACTCTTTCAATTCCTGGTGCAGTACGTGAAGATCAAGAAACTTATTACAAAAGATTGGGAATTGTAGGATTTCCCGATAAACCTAATGGTCAACCAATGCGTTATATAATTACAGTTAAACAAGCTGTAATTTTTGCTAATTCTCCTCATATTAAATTAGCAAAAGACTTTATGCGTTATTTCATTAAGCCTCAAGTTACTATTAGGTATCTTCAAGCTTCAGGTCACAGAAATCAACCAGTACAAAATTTAATTTGGCAAGACTCTTTTTGGCAAAAAACTACAGATCCTTATCTAAAAATGACATCTAAAATTTTAGCAACGGAAAAAAGTCGCTTGTCTTATACTTCTAATAATCCTGCTTATAGCCAAGTACTAGAAGAAAATATCTGGGGAAAAACTCTTAATCGCATAGTAGTAGATCGTCTATCTCCAGAACAAGCAGCAGATGAAGCGATCGCGAGAATTGTAGAGATTTTTGATCAGTGGAAAAATTAACATTTAACATTTAACATTTATCATTTAACATTTATCATTTACCATTTATCATTTATCATTTAGCGAGTAAGTAATTATTTGTTGTAAATATTGTTTGGCTGAACTAGGAATTTTTTGGGCTGAATCATTGTAAACAATCCATCCTTGGCAAGTTTCAGGCGATCGCCATATTGCTAAATGTTCTACAGCAGGATCACTATAAAAGCTCTCCTTTCCTGTACCCAAAATGGAGGAACTCCAATGAGTAAAGTAATCATGACTGAAGCGGTAAATGGGAAAGTTACCCCAGAGGGGAACACCCCAACCATCGATCGCGATAAAGGCTTTAATCCTTACTCCTTGTACTTGTAGTGCAATCGCAGCTCCTATTCCGCCAACAACCCCTGCACTAAAAGTAATAAATAATAATTCTTCAGTCATTAGAGCTTGCTGATTTAGCCAATCATAGACAGCAATAGGAGAATAGGGAAGATGTTCTTGAGTGGGAAAAACTAACCATTCAATGTAGGAGTTTGTTCCTTTTGCAATACTATATAAAAAACTCTCTGTCAATTCAGGGCAATGAACACCAGGGCAAATTATTACTTTCATTGAATAATAGTTAATCAATAATTACAAAATACAAAGTATTACGTTACATATGTAATTGATCATGCCAATAAGGTTAGTTTAAAACTAATTCCAATAAGATTACGGCAATGGCTTCTAATTATGATTGGAGCTTCTGTCCTGAAAAATTGGAACAACCAATAATGGTTTAAGGAGCAGGAGTAAGGCAGAAAGATCTTAATAGTTTTAATTATTTTCCTGACTCTTATTCCTCATCGCCTTTATTCCTCAAAAATCATTCTAAGGAAAGCGAGATCGTGGTAACAGTTTCCGAACATAAGCATCAGCACCCCGTAAATAATCCCAATCAAGATAAAGTTGCAGTTTTATTAATGGGATATGGAGAAGTAGAAAGTTACGAAGATTTTGCTAATTATAATGAACAAGCACTTAATCTTCTCACTGCTAAGTTTGCCCCTGTTCCTACTTGGGTATATCCTCCATTAGCAAAATTATTAGCTATGTTCGATCTTCATGAATGGGGGCATCAACATGGTAATTTTATTTCACCTCATAACAAAATCTTTGAACAACAAAGAGCAGGGATTGAACAAGAATTACACAAAACTTGGGGAGATAAAGTTAAAGTTTTTAAAGCTTTTAATTTCTGTAAGCCCTATCTTCCAGAACAAGTATTAGCGGAAATCAAAGAAGAAGGTTTTAGTAAGCTTTTAATTTATCCTTTGCTAGTTGTTGATTCGATTTTTACTAGTGGTATTGCAGTAGAGCAAGTTAATAAAGCTTTAATAAATCTGAGAGAAGATCAGGAACACTGGCTCAAAAGTATTCGCTATATTCCTTCTTTTTATAACCAACCAGCTTACATCAAATTGTTAGCTAATATGGTAGAAGAAAAAATTGTCAGAGAATTGCAGCAAGCCCATTTACCATCACAAATTGGTATTATTTTAATGAATCATGGCTGTCCTCACAAAGCCAAAGGATTTACTTCTGGTATTGATGAAAGCCAGGCTCTTTATGAACTAGTTAGAGAAGAATTAATTGCTAAGTATCCTCTCATTTCGGTGGGTTGGCTCAATCACGATACTCCTTTAATTGAATGGACACAGCCTAATGTAGAATTAGCAGCTAAAAACCTAATGGAATTAGGGGCAAATGCTATTGTAATGATGCCTATTGGTTTTGCTACAGAAAACCATGAAACTATCTTAGATGTAGATCATATTATTCATCATCTGCAACATCGCCATAAAGATGTAAATTTTGTCAGAATGGACTGTGTAAATGATAATAGCGAATTTTTACACATGGCAGCAGATTGGGCAAATGATCAGATTGCTGCCTTATTATCTGATGAAGGCGTAATCGTTAACCCTGAATTAGCTTCAGTCAATCATAACCATAATCATCACCACCATCATCATTAAAATTAAGGTGGGCGTTGCACTAAAGTATATCCGCAGGTGTACCCTTTAGGGCTTCCTTCGGTCGCCCACCTTAGTTTGAAATCTCATAGAATACAAATTTAAGACAACTTGGAGCGTATTTCTTCTACTCTTTTGCGATTAACCCCAAGGTCAGATTTTCCTAGACGGGAAGCAGAACGAACGTGTACTACATTATTATTAGAATCTAGGTAGAACTCCACATCATCTACATAGCCCATCAGTTTACTGGTAAATTCAGCATAAAGATAATTATCAGTTTCCTCAACAATCTTTGTTCTTTCCATAGCTTCTACTATCTTTTTGATCTCTACAATAGATGTTGTTGCTAGAGGCTCAACTTTAAATTGAGGATTATCACTTTGGCTAGATACACAATTAGGAGTACCTGGACAAGGAGCTAGTTTACCATCTTTTACTCCCAGGTTATTGGGTCTTGTTCCTGCAAAATTAAACATAGGATAATATACTGAATTTACAATAGATTGTAGGTTAAGACGTTTGTCTTTGCTAGAAGAGACTTCTTCTTATTTAAATTTCTGGCTCTAATTTCAGAAAAATCTTTAAAAGCTAAGAGCTAATATCTGATAGCTAACCTAGCTAGTTAATTTTACTAACCCGAAGTGACGTTATACTAATTCTCAAAAATAGCTAGATATATAGAGAGTTCATTTATGATCATTCAAAAGCTTGCAATCCTTTGTTCATTCTGACTTCTGATATCCGAAGGTGTATCCTTTAGGACTTCTGACTTCTGACTTCTGACTTCT
>JASJDF010000068.1 GCA_030065715.1 Xenococcaceae cyanobacterium MO_188.B19
AGCTAAAAGTGTTTCATTTTTATTTGAAATGACTATAGTCCTCTTTCTAGCATTATTTCTGATAAATTTCGATAACTCAAATTCTATTGCTTGGACTTAATTCAGGGAACTGGCGATCGCGCTTTTGAGAAAACAACTGTTTCGCGTAGCTCCCGATAAAGCTTGCGTTAAAATAAAACTTTTGAACTATTTGATAAACTAGTTGTTACATTTATACTAAATAACTTCAGTTGTTTGTTTGAGCATAGAGCTATATGTTCTCTAAAATCAACTGTAAAATAAAGTGTTTTAGGCAATGGTCAAAGAATGTTAAAAAAAAATATTTACTTAATTTTTAGTGCTTTTCTTGTTAGTTCCATAGTCGTTGCTTGTACTCAAAAGAATTCTAATTCCACATTTATTAAAAATATTCCTATTGGAGTCGCTGTTGCTCAAACTAGTAATGTTGCTTTACTTGGTCAAGAGCAAGTAATTGGAAGCAAAATAGCAGAACAATACTTTAATCAACAACAAGGAGTAAATGGCATCCCAATTAAAATCATCTTGCAAGATGTAGCAGGGGATGAACAGGGTGCTATTAATGCCTTTAATACCTTAATCAATAAAGATAAAGTTGTAGGTATTGTTGGTCCTTCATTATCACAACAAGCTTTTGCAGCCGATCCTATTGCTCAAAGAGCAAAAGTACCCGTTTTAGGTCCTTCTAATACAGCAAAAGGTATTCCTCAAATAGGTGATTATATTGCCAGAGTTTCAGCACCAGTTGCAGAAGTCGCTCCTAATGCAGTAAAAAAAGCCTTAGAAATTAATCCCGATCTTAAAAAAGTAGCTGTATTTTTTGCTCAAAATGATGCCTTTAGCAAATCCGAAAGCGAAACTTTTCAAGAAACAGTTAAAACACAAGATTTAGAGTTAATCACCGTACAAAAATTTCAAACTACGGATACAGATTTTCAAACCCAAGCTACCGCAGCAATTAATCTTAAGCCTGATTTAATTATTATTTCTGGTTTAGCTGCTGATGGAGGTAATTTAGTTAAGCAGTTACGAGAACTAGGCTATCAAGGATTAATAATTGGTGGCAATGGGTTAAATACTTCTAATATTTTTCCTGTTTGCCAGACAAAGTGTGACGGCTTATTAATTGCTCAGGCTTATAATCCAGAGTTAAACAACTCTATTAATCAAGCTTTTCGCAAGGCTTATATAGCTGAAAATAAACAAGAGCCACCTCAATTTACTGCCCAAGCTTTCACTGGAGTTCAAGTGTTTGTCGAAGCTTTAACATCCTTAGATGGAGAAACTCCCATTAAAGATTTATCCTTAGGTCAACTAAGGACAAAGCTCAGAGATAAGATATTAAGTCAGAGCTATCAAACTGTATTAGGAGAAATATATTTTACTCCAGAAGGAGAAATCATCCAAAAACAATTTTATGTTGCTCAAATTAAGATGGATGCTGATGGGAAAAACGGCCAGTTTACTTTTTTAGAATAATTTATCAGGGTCGATTCTCCATTATTAATTACATACTATGGATTTTTCCTTATTTTTACAAAATTTTCTCAATGGTTTGTCTATTGGAAGTGTATATGCCATTTTTGCTTTGGGATACACTTTAGTTTTTTCTATCCTGGGAATTATTAACTTTGCTCATGGAGCAATTTTTACTCTCGGGGCTTATTTTACCTATGCTTTAGCAGGAGGTAAGTTTGGCTTCAACGGTATATTAGCTAATGCTCAATTACCTTTTCAATTACCATTTGTCATGGCTTTGTTATTAAGTAGTGTTTTGTCTGGTTTAGTAACAGTATTATTAGAACGACTAGCATTTAAACCATTAAGAGCTAGAAATGCCGATCCTCTCCTAACTTTAGTTTCCAGTTTGGGTGCAGCATTAGTAATTGTCAATTTGATTCAGTATTTAGTAGGAGCAGAAATCTATACATTTCCTGCCAATATCTATGGCAATTTACCAGAAGCAATTAATTTTGGGACAGCAACAAAGCCAATTAATATCCGTACTGTACAAATTATTGTTTTTGGAGTTTCAGTAATTATCGTTACTTGCTTAACTTACTTAATCAATTACACCAAAGTTGGCAAAGCCCTGCAAGCTATTGCCGAAGATACTACCACTGCTAGCTTATTAGGAATAAATTCCGAAAGGTTGATTATGATTACCTTTTTTATCAGTGGTTTTTTAGCAGGAATATCGGGAACATTGGTTAGTTCTAGTGTCAGCATTGCTGGTCCTTATTTTGGAATTTCCTTTGGTTTAAAAGGGTTAGCTGTAATTGTTCTAGGTGGGCTAGGAAATATTCCTGGTGCTATAGGTGGTGGTTTATTAATCGGTTTAGCAGAGGCTTTTGTTCCTTCTGATTATTCTGGTTATAAAGATGCTATTTCTTTTGGCTTACTATTTATTATGCTTTTAGTTCGCCCCCAAGGATTATTTGGGAAAAAATTAATTCAAAAAGTTTAATTAAAAATGGCAGATTTTTTCAATACTTATGGTCATTTAATTATTTCAACATTATTTGGTGCGATGTTAGGTCTTTCCATTTATTTACCCTTAATGGCAGGACAATTATCTTTAGCTAGTCCAGGATTTTATAGTTTAGGTGGTTATATTGCAGCAATTTTATCTACCCAATTTTTTCCCCGATCAGAAGGTACTTATCCTTTACATTTTTTAGGTGTAGAAGTTATTTTATCGGCTATATTATCAGGAATATTAGCAATTGCTTTAGGAATCCTTGTCTTGCGTTTGCGAGGAATTTATTTAGCGATCGCTACTATTGCTTTTGGGGAAATTATCCGCATATTAGCTCTTAATTTAGAAATTACAGGGGGTGCAGTCGGAATATTTGGTATTCCTCAACCTTTTGATATACCTTTAGCTTATCTCTGGATTGCTATTCCTTTATTAATCTTGGTGATGTTTCTGGTTTATCGCTTGGAAAAAACTAATGTTGGTTTAGCTTTAAGGGCAATTCAAGTAGATGAATTAGCTGCCAATTCTATGGGAATTAATTCTACTAAATATAAAGTATTAGCTTTTACCTTAGGAGCCATTTTAGCTGGTATTGTAGGGACAATCAGCGCTCATTTCTTAAATACTTGGAATGCACGTCAAGGGACATTTGACAGCAGTATTATTTATTTAGCTTTTGTCTTAATTGGCGGTTCAAAAACTTTTGTTGGTCCAGTATTTGGGGGTATTTTGTTAACTGCATTACCAGAAGTTTTACGAGAAATTGGCAATATCCGCTTAATTATTTTTGGTATTTTAATTGTGCTAGGAACTATTTTCTTTCCCCAAGGTTTTATCACACCTAACTTATTAAAAAAGTGGAGAAAATGACGAAACATCAAATTACACCTATTTTGCAATTGAATAATATTACGAAAAAGTTTGGAGGCTTACTAGCAGTTGATGCAGTCTCTTTCACAGTTGTTCAAAATGAAATATTTGGACTTATTGGACCTAATGGAGCAGGTAAAACGACAATTTTTAATATGCTCAGTGGTTTAATTACTCCTGATTTGGGTCAGATTAATTATCTTGGTCAAGATCTGACCAAGTTGCAATCTTATCAGATTGCACAGCGAGGTATAGCGAGAACCTTTCAAAATTTACGACTTCTGGGTAATTTATCAGCTTTAGAAAATGTGCTTGTCCCCTGTAATGTTCATCATAAAACTGATTTTTTGGCAGATTTTTTAGGGTTGCCCAAAGCTCAATTAGCGCAGAAAAAGACCTATAGTAAAGCTAAAGAATTATTAGATTTAGTAGGTCTATCAGATAACATTAAGCAACAAGCCAATAATTTTTCTTATGGAGATCAAAGACGTTTAGAAATTGCTCGTGCTTTGGCTTTAGAACCAAAACTTTTATTACTAGACGAACCAGCAGCAGGGATGAATACCAGTGAAAAAGCATCTTTAAGTGATTTAATTAGACAAATTAGAGATCAATTTAATTTAACTATTATCTTAATTGAGCATCATATTCCTCTAGTAATGAGTTTATGTGAACGTATAGCTGTTTTAGATTTTGGCAAATTAATTTCTCTTGGCGAACCTGAACAAGTTAAAAACGATCCACTGGTTATTGAAGCTTATTTAGGTAACGAATAAATAATAAGATGAGACGTATATAAATTGCCTATTTTAATATTAGTAAAAAATAGTTCCAAATATTATTATCTTTTGCCTGTTGTCTGCTACCTAATAAACTTCAATGCAAACTAGCTTAGATTATGACAATTATGAATATATTAGAAATTATTAATTTATCGGTTAAATATGATGCTATTCAAGCTCTGAAAGATATTAATTTAGTGGTCAATCAAGGAGAAATTGTTACTTTAATTGGTGCTAATGGAGCTGGAAAAACTACTATCCTCAAAAGTATTTCCCGTTTAGTTAAACCAGAACAAGGACAAATTATCTATCAAGGAAAAGACACAACTCGCTGTCGTCCCGATCAAGTTGTTAAATTAGGAATAGCTCATAGTCCTGAAGGAAGAAGAATTTTAGCCAAACAAACGGTTTTAAACAATTTAGAATTAGGGGCATATATTCGTAGCGATCGCTTAAGAATTAAAGCAGATTTAGAATATCAATTTACCCTTTTTCCTCGTTTAGCAGAACGTCGTCATCAAATTGCTGGAACTCTTAGTGGTGGAGAACAACAAATGTTAGCGATCGCCCGTGCTTTGATGAGTCGTCCTCAATTATTACTACTCGATGAACCTAGTTTAGGTTTAGCCCCTCATATTGTTCAGGAAATTTTTGCCATTATTCGTCAATTGCATCAATCAGGGGTGACAATTCTGTTAGTCGAACAAAATGCTCGCCTTGCCTTGGAAAATTCGGATCGAGGTTATGTTTTAGAAGCGGGAATTTTAAAAATGACGCAGAAAGCTTCTGATCTCCTTAACGATCAACGATTAAGAGAGGCTTACTTAGGTTAACCAATCCAAGCAGCATAAATTTTAGCAAAGTATTCAATCTCTTGCTGTTATTGATGTTTGGAGCTTTCGCTCTCTTACACATCAGGAAGCATATACTCAATTTTCGGTAGTCCCTGCAAACTGATTGTCTGATTAACATAGAATAGGGGATTTTGGAAACAGAAGTTGCGCGATCGCTATAATAGAAGAAGTTTTATTCTATTACCCAGTCAAAAAATTGTTAACAACTTCTTTGCCCAAATTTTGTCCGAAAAAATCATGTCCTTATTGGTAACTGTCCCAGAGGGTTACAATAATAATATTCATAACTAATAAATATCCCTTAAGTAAAATTGATGTAATTATCAATTAAAACTATCAAGCAATGTAACATTAAGACCCAATCAAGGAATAGACAAATTAACTACAACAGAAAAAGTAGCTACAGCCAATACAATCAGGAACCCAACTGCTTGTAATTTAGAGATGTAATAGACATTTTTTTCAAGTTTTTTTAGACGATGATCGACGCTATCAACCCTAAACTCTATGTTGGGACTATTATCTACTAAAAATGCTTTATGTCTATCTAAACTTCTCTCCACTTCCTTAACAATTTTTTGTTCCAGATCGATTTTAATTGTCGATAAATGATTATCGAACTTTTCCAATGTTTCCGATTGAACTTTGACTTTTTCTTGTAATTGGGATACTTCATCTACATCAGATTCTAATTTCAGAATCTTGTGGAGATATTTTTCGACTAACTCCAATCCCAAGTGAAAATATCCCCGATTGACTTGAAAAATAGCATTAATTAATTCATCAGCAGTAGCAGTCTTAAGCAGATAGCCTTTTGCTCCATTTTGTAAAGCTTGATTCAAGTGATAATCATTATCATTAACAGTCAGAATTAAGACTTTAGTTGTTAAGAATCGATCTGCTATGATTTTGGTGGCGGTTAAACCGTCCATAGTCGGCATTTCTAAATCCATCAACACTACATCTGGTTGTAACACTGATATTTGGTCTATTGCTTCTTGTCCATCAACCGCAAATCCTACTACTTTAATATTCGATTCTGTTTCCAGATAGGATTCTAAAATGTTACGGACAGTATTTTGATCGTCAACAATCAGGACATCGATCATAATTACCAAAATAAATGTAAGGTATAAAGATTTAGAAAAGATTTGGGTTTGCGCCTATCGATCTTGACCCGTTATTTTCGCTTCATATTGCAATATTATAGTACTTTATCGGTGTTTATACGTATAATCTACATTACATTTAAAGATATGATAGTTTTTTCTCAGTATTTACCCTTAAAATTTACGTTTTTTTTATAATTGGTATCATATAAGTTTTTCTCCCACAGTAATTCGCATTCCATTAACAAAATCCCATCCTGACTGAGTGCGTTTACCGCTGAGTTGCACTTCTGTAAGTAATAACTTGTCTTCTCCTGTTTGGACAACTGCACCTAAATTCTTAATGATGTAGACTATTTCTCCACACTCTCCCGTTTTACTTAATAACTCTGACCATTGAGTTTCTGATATAGAGGTTTGTTGCGCCTGATTGCTTGTAGTTGATAATAGTTCTGGTATTAGAGGTATACTAGCCTTGATTTTGAGTTGTTTTCCTCGAAATGAGGTGTAACAGTTAGGATAAAACCCTCGAATTTGGTTATGAATTGCAGTGCTATTTTTACTCCAATCTATAATGTAGTCGGATTTATCAATCAAACGAGCATAGGTAGCTTGAGAATCTTCTTGAGGAATAGGAGTAATATTTCCTGCTGCTAGTTTTTGTAGGGTTTCAATGAGTAGGTTGGCTCCTTGACTGGACAATTTGATGGCAATGTCTATAGCATTATCTAGTAAATCAATCTCTGTTTCAGTTTTGAGGAGCATATCTCCTGTATCTAAGCCCTCATCCATTAACATGGTCGTAATTCCCGTTTTGCGATCGCCATTATAAATACTCCATTGAATCGGTGCAGCACCCCGATACTGGGGTAAGATTGACCCATGAACATTAATACAGCCTAGTTTTGGCATCTGGAGAATTTCTGAAGAAAGGATTTGTCCATAAGCTACTACGACAAAAGCATCAGCTTGAGTTTCGCGCAGAGAGTTTAAGGTTTCTTGGCTTTTTTTAACTCTTTTAGGTTGCCAAACCTGAATATTATGTTCTAGAGCGATTTTTTTCACTGGAGAAGGAATAGTTTGAATACCTCTACCTCTTCTCTTATCTGGTTGGGTGACGACAGCTACCACGTCAAAATCTGGATGTTCAATCAGTGATTGTAAAGTGGGAACAGCAAATTGGGGTGTACCAAAGAAAACAATTTTCATCTGTTAATAGTAATTTGATCAACAATGATAAATGATAAGTCTTTAATGAAAAATGGTGAAACTTGGCGTTGTGTATCTGGTTGTGGTGCTTGCTGTAACCTGACTCCCACAGATCGCCCAGACTTGGAGGAATATTTATCTTCTGAGGAGATGGAAATATATCTTAGTATGGTGGGAGAAGGAGGATGGTGTATTAATTTTGACCATAAAACCCGAAAATGCTTAATTTACGAGCAACGCCCCCGTTTTTGTCGAGTTCAACCCGATACTTTCCAAGAAATGTATGATATAGAACCACAAGATTTTAATGAATTTGCTATTGATTGTTGTCGCCAACAAATTGAAGGGGTATATGGAAAAGATAGTCAAGAGATGCTCCAATATAATACAGCAATCCAAAGCAGTAACTAATCCTAAGAATGAATCGTCGTATTTTTTTTAAATATCTTGCTGCTATTACTAGTGGTAGTTTTGTTTTTAGTTGGCAATCTGTTATCGAAGCATCTGAAAAAAACCATCTTCAATGGGGTTATATTGGTAAAGCTGCACCTGAGAATTGGGCAAATTTGGATTCTAAATATGCAGTTTGTGGTTCAGGATTAACTCAATCACCAATTAACCTAAAATCTCCCATCACAGAAGATTTACCTAGTATTTCCTTTAACTATCAGGAGTCAGCATTACATATAGTTAATAATGGTCGCAGCATTCAGGTTAATTATGCTCCTGGAAGTACAATTTTGTTTGGGGGGACAACTTATGAGTTGCAACAATTTCACTTTCATCATCCTTGCGAACATAAAATTGATAGTCAAGAATTTGATATGGAAGTTCATCTCGTTCACTACAATAAATCAGGTTCTTTAGTTGTTGTTGCAGTGCTAATGGAATTAGGAAAAGAAAACCTAGCATTAACACCTATTTTTAAAGAATTACCCCAGTTAGGGAGGAAAAAGAATTTATCATTAACGATCAATGCCAAGAATCTCTTACCTACAAAAAATAATTATTACTATTACAAAGGTTCTTTAACAACACCGCCCTCTTCGGAAATAGTGAATTGGCTTATTTTTGAGCAACCGATTAAAATTTCTGCTCAACAAATTGAACAGTTTGCTAAAATTATCGGCAACAATGCTAGACCGATTCAAGCTTTAAATAATCGATTGGTGCTTAAATCTCTGTAGAAGATTCTTGTTTCAAAAAAAAATACTTAATCTCGATCACAATAAATATTATATTATCCCTAATTTTGAAATAGTACAATTCTCATTTATCATTTAGCCATTAACAATTAATCATTGATAATTTGAAATCTCGCTCTAGCTACTGGTTACTTCTTCCTTATATTCGTCCTCAAATTGCCACTATCTCCTTGGCTTTGAGTTGTACTATTGCTTTTACTGTGTTTTGGCCCATCCTAGCATGGCTTGCAGGGCGCATGGCAAACTATATCGGGGAAGGGGATGTTGAAAGTATCGCTCAACTTGCGATCGCATCCGCAGTAGTTTTTTTACTCCGAGGTGCGGTACAGTATGGGCAAGATACTCTTATGGCAAAAGCAGCTTTAAATATTGCTTTAAAGTTAAGAAAAGTAGCTTATAGCCATTTACAAAAACTAAGTTTAAATTACTTTCAATCTGCTAAAACTGGAGATTTAACTTATCGTTTAACGGAAGATATAGATCGCATTGGGGAAGTAGTTAATAAGTTTTTTCATCAATTTGTTCCTTGTATTTTACAGTTAATTGTTGTGTTGGGATATATGTTTTATCTCAATTGGCAGTTAACATCTGCTACTTTGATTATTGCACCTGTAATGGCAATTATTATCGGTACTTTTGGCGAGCAGTTGCTGAAGTTTTCCCGTCGTAGTCAAAACCGTATTTCTAATTTATCGGCTCTTTTAACAGAAGTATTTAGTGGTATCAGATTAGTCCAAGCTTTTGCAGCAGAAGACTATACTTTACAGCGTTTTACTGTAGAAGCAGAACATAATAAACAAGCTAAATATCTCACGGAAAAAGTTAAAGCTTTGCAATTTGTGGTAGTGGGATTTTTAGAAGCAATGAGCGTAGTGTTTCTATTTTTTTTGGGAGCTTGGCAAATTTCCCAAGATAATTTAACAGGAAGTGAATTTGTCAGCTATGTAGCAGCAGTAGCTTTGTTAATCGATCCTATTTCTATTACTACTAGCAATTATAATGAATTTAAACAAGGACAAGCTTCTGTTGATCGCATCTTTGAATTATTAGCAATTAAAACTACAATAATAGAGTCTAAAGACGCTAGTGAACTACCTGAAATTACAGGGAAAGTAGAATATAAAGAAGTAAGTTTTAGCTACAATTCTGAGCAAATAGTACTGAATAATATTAACTTATTTGCTTATCCTGGAGAAACCATTGCTTTGGTAGGAATGTCGGGGGCAGGAAAATCTACTTTAGTTAATTTGCTATCCCGTTTTTATGATTGCGATCACGGTAATATTTATTTAGATGGTATAGATATTAATCAAGTTACCCTCAAAAGTTTACGCCAACAAATTGGGATAGTTCCCCAAGAAACAGTATTATTTTCTGGCACAATTGCGGAAAATATTGCTTTCGGAAAAACTGAATTTGAGCTAGAAGAAATAGAAAATGCAGCTAAGATTGCTAACGCCCATCAATTCATTACTGAACTATCTCAAGGCTACTATACTTATGTGGGAGAAAGAGGGGTAAACTTATCAGGTGGACAAAGACAAAGAATCGCGATCGCAAGGGCTATTTTAGCCAATCCTCGCATCCTAATTTTAGATGAAGCAACTTCGGCTTTAGACTCAGAATCAGAAGCTTTAGTACAAGAAGCAATGATGCGAATTATGGAAAATCGCACTGTATTTGTTATTGCTCATAGATTAGGTACAGTAAAGAATGCAGATAAAATTTTAGTATTAGAAAAAGGCAAAATAATTGAGTCTGGAACACACCAAGAATTATTAACCTTAAATAGTCGTTATGCTAGTTTCTATTCTCAGCAATTATAAGATTTTATCAAAGTAGGGTGGGCATTGCCCACCCTACAAAATATTCATTATCGATCAAAAAAATTATCGCATAGTAACGAATTCTTCTGCTGAACTAGGATGAATACCCACAGTTGCATCAAAATCGGCTTTAGTAGCTCCCATTTTAACAGCGATCGCGACACCTTGGATAATTTCTGCTGCGTAATCTCCCACCATATGCGCCCCAACTACTTTATTGTTTTCTGTCTCTACAATTAGCTTCATTAGGGTTTTAACCTGCATATTAGGCAAAGTGTAATACATGGGGCGGAATTTGCTGCGATATATTTTGATATTATCCCCATATTTTTCCCTAGCTTCCGCTTCAGTTAAACCTACGGTAGCAGCTTCAGGAGTAGTAAACACAGCAGTGGGAATATTATCATAAGCCATTTGCTTCGATTGTCCACCAAAATGAGTATCCGCAAAAGCTCTACCCTCTTGAATCGCTACTGGAGTAAGATTAATGCGATCGGTACAATCTCCCACAGCATAGATGTGTGATTCTGCGGTTTGACTGTACTCATTCACTGCCACAGCACCATTAACCACTTCTACTTTAGTATTTTCCAAACCCAAATTTTCTAAACGGGGTTTTCTACCTGTCGCAGCCAGACTAGCAGCATTAGCAACAATAGTTTCTTCCTGATTATCTTTGGTAAATACTTTGATCGTTAATCCTGTATCGGTTTTAGTCAAGGTCATGCGATCGCAATCACAATTAGTAATTACCCTAATACCATTTTCGATCATGGCATTTTGAATCTCATCGCGGATATCTTCATCAAAACCTTTAAGAATTTTATCACCACGAATTACTTGAGTAACTTCTGAACCCAAACCATTCAAAATACAAGCAAACTCCACTCCAATATAACCACCACCAATAATCACAATCCGCTTAGGTTGTTCTTGAACATGGAAAATTTCGCGAGAAGTAATGGCGTGTTCGATACCAGAAATATGATCGGGTTTAACTGGTTTTCCCCCCACAGCAATTAAAATCTTTTCCGCGGTTACTTTCTCTTCCCCAATAGCAATAGTATGGGAGTCAATAAAAGTACCATAACCCTGATACACTTTCACCTCAGATTTATCTAACATTCTTTGATAAATACCATTAAGGCGATCTACTTCATTATTTACCGCCGTAATCATAGTATTCCAGTCAAACTTGCTTTCTCCCACTGTCCAACCATAACCCGATGCTGCTTTAAAATCTTTGGGGAAATGGGAAGCATAAACCATAAGTTTTTTGGGTACACAACCGCGATTAACACAAGTTCCCCCTAGGCGATCAAATTCTACAATACCTACCTTTGCACCATATTCAGCAGCTCTTCTTGCAGTAGCAATACCACCCGAACCTGCACCAATAACAAATAAATCAAAATCATAACTCATAGTCTGTATCTCTCCTTAAAATAAAAATAGTGAGTTTAATTAATAGATTGTTTAAAAGTTATCTTTTAGGGAAAATAACGATAAACATCTTTACGATGAAGTACCCGCGATAAAGTTATTATTTCATTATTAATAAAAATACCCAGACGATAATCACCAATCCTAATACGGTAAGCATTTTTGTGTCCCTTGATTTTTTTAAGATTTTTGATCTCATTGATATTGTGACAATTGGGGATAGTTTGAAATGCTACTGTTCTAATTTCTGTATAAATAGCCGTTTTTTTTAGTTTTTTTAGATCTTTGATAAAGCTAGGAAGATATTCACTTTTCATTCTTCTTCAAGTGCTTTTAAGGCTTCATCTAGATTCATAGATGTTTCGCCAATTGTAATTGTCATAGCCTGATAAAGTGCCTCATCTTCTAAGATTTCTAATAACTGTTGATAGTCTTCAAAGTTAAGAACGACTTGACGAATATTACCTTGAGGATCAGTAATCAATTCTTGAGCAAAGGGATAATTAGTGTTTTTCATGTATCTATTATTGAGAATAATCTTATGACATATTCAGGTTTTGTCCCAACCCAACAGCAAAAGTTTGATGTCAGCTTTAGGATTATCCTAGCTTGTTACTAAAAAATAAAACTTATCCTACACAACCACGATTCACACAAGTACCACCCAAGCGATCAAATTCTACAATACCTACTTTTGCACCATACTCAGCAGCCCTTCTTGCAGTCGCAATACCACCTGAACCTGCACCGATAACAAATAAATCAAAATCATAACTCATAGTTTTTAGGTCTCCATGTAAATAAAAATAGTGATTCTAAATTAAATTAATAGATTGTTTTTAAAGTTATTTTCTGAGCAAAATAACCAGAAACGTGTTTTCGATAAAATATCCCTGAGAATATTATGGTCTCTTTATCAATAAAAATACCAACAGGATAAGTATTAAATTTTAATAGCTTAAGATTTTATCAATCAACTATAAATCATAATTCATAGTTGTTATATCTATGTTCTTGGGTAAAGTGTTTAATTTTAATCATATCAAATCACTCTAAATACGCTATAAATACTATTATGCGATCAGCGAAGCTGCCACGTTCGTGATCGCGTAACAGAAAAACATTAGTTCAATTACTTAAGTTCAATTACTTACTATCGATTTTTTGTCGATGTTTTATGTGTAGCAAACATTTGGTGATTTGATATTAGTAAAGTTATTGTAATATCAAATTCGTTTAAATATGCTATCAATCCCAGCAGGCGATCACCTGCTGGGATTATTAATAAGGCAGGAAAAGGTAGATATTTGATGTGTAGCAAATACTTAGTGATTTGATATAACTTGACCAACGGTCACAGATTACTGCGCCGTGAAACGACGGAGTAATCTGTGACAAAAAAATAGTTAAAATCACTGATTTGCCTTTGCGTATAAATAGTTAGTATAGTTGCGAAATATTTAAATTATTAAGGATGACAGTTATGAAAAATCTATCTTGTTCAAGATTGAAGCCAACTGCCCATAAATATTTCCTCTTATGTTCTGCAATTATCAGTTGTTGTGTGTCTCCTGCTTATGGATTTGAAATGACTTTTAGTGCCGTAGTTGGAGATTTAACCAATAGTGATCCTAATAACCAAGGAGCAACGATGACATTTAGTAATGTTGGTAATGATAGTGGAACTGATTTAGATTTAATCATCACTGTAGTTGATGTATACCAACCTAAAAGACCTGATTTTAATGGAATAGTTCCTACTGATATAGGACAAATTAATATTGATAATCAAGTAGGTAGCACTACTTTTGAGTTTAAGTTAGTAGAAACAGGTACATCTACTCCATTCACTGTGAGTCAGGTTGATTTGGGTTTAATGGATATTGACAGACTAGGTGATGAAATCGTCACTCTTTACACTAGTGCTGATTATACGGTTTCAAGTGGTGCTAATCCCACTCAGTTAGATATAGACGACACTTTTATGGATCGAGTTGAATTTAGATCTAAATCAGGTAGTAATGGTGAAGTAACAAATCCTACTGATGGTGCTAACCTCAGTGCAGAACAACAGCAATACTCTGTTAATTTTAGATTTTACAATACATCCCAGTTTTATCTGGGTTATGAATCTACTTATAATGCAACTGGTAATGGTCGAAATTTTTTCTTCGCTGGAGATGTGACATTAGATCCAACAAATTCTGTAACTGCTTATGCCAACGTACCTTTTGAATTTTCTCCTGGTTTAGGTTTGTTAATCTCTGGTGGAGGTTTACTGGGTATTAATTATTTGAAAAAGAGAAGAAAATTAGAAAACTAGACTTGAGATAAAAGTATACGAGTGGGCAATGCCCACCTTGTAATCAATTACTTTCCACCATAATAAAAGGCAATTTCTTTCTCTTTCAAAGGAGTAAACTCGGCATCAATTAGCATTTGATTAAGTTGATCTTGAGGCAGATGTTTTGCACCTATCCTAACTATACGCGATCACGCAGTGCCAGCCGAAGGCTGATCGCATAGTATTAGTCACACCGCTTCTTTGTCTTCCTGCTTCAAAACCCATTACCTTGTTATATAGTTCCAGTTTTTTAGCGGGAATGGGCGATTCATCAAGATCAATTCCTTTGGCAATAGCTTGATCTACTGCATCTGCGCCTTTCGTATCTGCCATAATAATCACCATTAGTAAGAACCGCGTTTAATTAAGCTAAAGCTTTCCTGACACCAGCACCATATTCGGGATCGGCTTTGTCGAAATGTACCAACTGACGCTCGATAATCTCTTGAGGTACTCCCTGCATTGACTCCGCAATATTCATGAATAAACGTTGTTTTTGTCCTTCATCAAAGATGCGGAATAAATTACCAGCTTGAGTATAATCATCATTACCCTTACGGTGGTTATAGCGATCGCCATCTCCAGAAATTTTTAGGGGTGGTTCGTTGTATTGGGGGTCTTCTTTTGGCCCACCAAAGCTGTTAGGCTCGTAGTAATGATCTGGATTAGGAATTTTATAGCGCATTGCACCATCTTTATGATAGTTGTGGACAGGGCAACGAGGTTTATTGACAGGTAAGTTTTGATAGTGTGTCCCTACTCGATAGCGATGAGCATCAGGGTAGGAAAAGAGTCTTGCTTGTAATACTTTATCAGGCGAAAATCCAATTCCGGGAACAATGTTAGAAGGAGAAAAAGCGGATTGTTCTACTTCGGCAAAATAGTTTTCTGGATTGCGATTTAACTCTAGTACTCCCACGTCTATCAAAGGATAATCTTTGTGAGGCCAAACTTTAGTTAGGTCAAAAGGATTGTAGGGTGTCTGATCTGCCTCAACTTCGGGCATAATTTGCACTTTTAAAGTCCACTTCGGAAATTCTGCTTTTGCGATCGCATCATACAGATCTCGTTGAGAACTTTCCCGATCTTGACCGATTATCTTTGCAGCTTCTTCATTAGTCCAGTATTTATGACCTTGTTGAGTTTTGAGGTGAAATTTAACCCAAAAACGTTCGTTATCGCTGTTAATAAAGCTAAAAGTGTGACTACCATAACCATTCATATAACGATAAGATTGGGGAATACCGCGATCGGACATCAGAATGGTAATTTGGTGCATCGCTTCTGGAGATTGTGACCAATAATCCCACACAGCTACAGGATTACGCAAATTAGTTTTGGGATGGCGTTTTTGGGTATGAATGAAATCGGGGAATTTATAAGGATCGCGAATGAAAAATACAGGGGTATTGTTTCCCACCAAGTCCCAATTCCCTTCCTCGGTATAAAACTTAACAGAGAAACCCCGCACATCTCTTTCTGCATCTGCTGCGCCTGATTCTCCTGCTACTGTAGAAAAACGGGCAAAAACTTCAGTTTCTTTACCTATTTCAGCAAAAATCTTAGCTTTAGTATATTTAGTAATGTCATGTTGCACCGTAAAAGTGCCATAAGCACCAGAACCTTTTGCATGAACTACTCTTTCAGGGATACGCTCTCGATTTTGGTGGGCTAACTTCTCGATTAACTGGTAGTCTTGTATCAATAGAGGACCCCGTTCTCCAGCCGTCAAGGAGTTTTGATTATCTCCAATAGGGTTTCCGCCAGATGTTGTTAAGTTAGGTTGTTCACTCATACTAATTATCCTGTTTATTGTGGTGTTGCACATTGACGTACTCCCCGCCGTAAAACGAACGGGGATTCTAAACATCACTGCCTAGATTTTCTCTTTCCTTGAGTTCCCTTACTTCGATCTGTTTCCAGATTCAAGCAGAGGGGAATCTCTCCAGAGACTTCACATTCCGTG
>JASJDF010000069.1 GCA_030065715.1 Xenococcaceae cyanobacterium MO_188.B19
CAGAAATTACCGCCGATGAAATGCTAGAGTTGGCAAGCTTGGGAGCTAGTGTTTTACATCCCCGTGCGGTAGAAATTGCTCGTAACTTTGGCATTCCCCTCGTAGTATTATCCAGTTGGAGTGATGCTCCAGGAACTAGAGTGACTAGTCCTGCACCCAGACCGCGATCGCTGTCAGGATTAGAAATAGCCAAAGCAGTAGACGGGGTGGAAATTGATACTAATCAAGCAAAAGTTGCCTTATTACGCATTCCCGACCGTCCTGGGATTGCTGCTAGTCTATTTGGCTCAATTGCCCGCGAAGCTGTAGATATCGACCTAATTATTCAGTCAGTTCACGAATTTAATACTAATGATATTGCCTTTACCGTAGTGGAAGAGGCTCTCAAACAAGCGGAAGCCGTATCAGAAGCCATTGCACCTTCCCTCCGCAGTCAACCTACTGCTACTGAAGAAGCAGAGGTCATGGTAGACCGTCAAATTGCCAAAATTGCCATTTCTGGTGCAGGGATGATTGGTCGTCCTGGGATTGCAGCGAAGATGTTTAAAACCCTGGCTGATGGAGGAATTAACATCCAAATGATTTCCACCTCAGAAGTGAAAGTAAGTTGTGTCATCGATAAAAGTGACTGTGATCGTGCTTCCCAAGTTCTCTGTGAAGCCTTTGATATAGATAGTTCCACTCTCCCCAGTTTTTCAGCCTCTAAGTCTTCCGCGCCTCCAGTCCGAGGGGTAGCCCTAGATAAAAATCAAGCCCGTTTAGCAATTCTCCACGTACCAGATCGTCCAGGAATGGCAGCCCAAATTTTTGGACTACTAGCAGCAAAAAATGTCAGTGTTGACACGATTATTCAGTCCCAACGCTGTCGAGTCATTAACGATATTCCCACCCGTGACATTGCCTTTACTGTGGCTCAAGGTGATGGGGAAATGGCTCGTAATGCCCTATGTGAATTGGCAAAAACTATTAAATATGGTGAAATTATTGTGGATGATGCGATCGCGAAAGTCAGCATTGTGGGTGCGGGAATGGTCGCCCATCCAGGGGTAGCAGCCAAATTCTTTAATGCCCTAGCCAAAGAAAACATTAACATTCAGATGATCACAACTTCGGAAATTAAAATTAGTTGTGTTGTAGCCCAAAGTGATGGAATTAAAGCCTTAAAGGTAGTGCATCAAGCTTTTGATTTGGCGGGACAAGATACAGTTCACGTTCCAGCTTAAAGGAGCAAGGATGCTTGTAAAACATCTGTAGTTCTATTAAAGAGAATTGGTATTAAGACACGATATAGCGGTTCTCACAGTTATGCGGTGCACTCAATAAACGATGAACGATGAACAATCCTAAAGGATACCGCTGCCCCTTCGGGTAGAGCTACGCAAGCGCATATGAACAAAAAGCTTAAGATTACTGTATCTCATCAGCACGAGATATTATTAACCACTTAATATATTGGCACAAACCCAGTTTCTTCAATTAATGCTTGTATCTCTTTAGTAAGAAGTAATTTAGTGTAAGCTTCTCCAGCCTCTTGAGCTCTCCCTCCATCCTGTTTAACAATGACGGATAGATAACGAGTCAGAGGATAAGTTCCATTTTCAATCGCAGCAAGGTTCAGTTGATTTCGCTGGTGAGGACAATTTCGTTTTCGCAATCCTGGAGGAATATAGGGGGGATTATAGGGAGGAACAAACCTTCCATCGTTATTAGCGATCGACAAAGGTTTAACATGACACTGGGGTACAACTCCTGTTGCAGAATCATAATAAATCCCTCCTGGTGTGTTTTTGAGCTTTCTTAACCCATCAGTAGTTGAATAAACATACTTGACATCAGGACTAAAAGCCTGCTCATGTAATACATTTCGCTCAAAAAATCGAGCTGTACCTCCGTCTTCTGGTGTTCGAGTAAAAGGAGTGATTGGTAGATCTGGACCATTTACTTCTTTCCAATTGGTAATCTGACCCAAATAGATTTTTTTTAACTCTTCTATGGTTAAACTCAATACTGGTAGAGAAGGATGAACTCCAATCGCGATCGCGTCAATAGCGATATGATATTCTCTGAGAGTAAAACCTTGTTGATGGGCTAAAATATGTTCCTCTGGTTCTATGGAGCGAGATGAGTGAGCAAAGTCTAAATCTCCTTGTAGCAACATCTTAATACCAGTACCAGAACCAGGAGTGCTATCAATAGCTGGTAAATACCGCAAGTTGAATTCGGGATATTGTTTGGCTATTTTAGAATTGACTATGTTGTGAATTGGAGACCAAGTAGTACTACCACCATAATTAAATATTCCTTGGGGAATTATATTCATTTGCCCAAAGGCTTCAATTCCTACGGGATTTTTCTGAGTTTTCCTCTTACCATTGATTAAAACCTTGCCTTGGAGCGCATCTACTGGAGAAGGTGAAAATAAATTACTGTTATCTATGATAATAGTGACAATTGCTATAAAGACTAAGAGAAAGCCAATGCGAACTACTGGAAATATGGGTTTCTTTTTTGTTTCTGATTCTCTAGCACTAGCACTTTGAGACTGAGAATAATTTGACTCTTTAGGTCTTATAGGTACTGTTTTTTGTTCTAGTGAGTTTAAGGTTGTAACTAAGCTTTCTTCCTTAACCGGTGAAAATTCTAATAGTTTTAGAACTGCATTGATATTAGTGATTACGCTAGAAAATAAATTTCTCTTTTGGAAATTAATTAACATTTCATCTACGCCTTGATTTACTGCCCATCGGCGAATAGCAGATGAGTAGCCATCTTGAAGATCCGTAGTTAAAATAATCTTTGATGAAGGATAGTTTTGATCAAAAGCTCGACAAATTTCATAGGCATTGTCGATTTTTAAATCTATTATAAGTAAGTTAGGTTTTAATTCTAGTTTTTTAAAATAATTAGTAACATCCTGTTTAGTAGGGTACTTCTCTTTCCAAATTACGATAATATTATGTTCCCATAGAATAGAACGCCACATCTCGGCTTGAAACCGAGATGCTTGAAACAGAAGAACTGTTTTTGTGTTGGTATTCATTGAATTTAAAAAAGTACCAAACTTTTTTTAGAAATATATTGTTTACTTTATATGTAAACAACTCTATAGAAAAAAAGTAACAAACTAGAGACAATCTCTTTGCTTGTTGTCTAGCACAATTTATCTAAATTGTAAATTTACCTAAAAATGATGTTGCTTTTAAGAAAAATTTATATTAGTGGGAACTAGTTTTTCTGATATTTTGGCAATTTCTACCCGCTTGAAAACCAAAAATTCAGTAAATCCTGAGCCAACAGGATAACTAATATTTTAATTTTTGATGAAGAACAAATCAGTTGTTTAACCTAAATAGTTATTAAAGTTATTAAAGTAAAAGTGTTTTTAAAAGCTTAGACTAATTCTCAGAAGTAGTAAAAGAGATAGTACGTTATTTCTTAATAATAAAAAATTCTAAACCTATTGCTATTCCTCCTGCCTGCTGCCACGATCGAAGGGAATCCTTTAGGGCTGCCACCTGCCTGTTGCCTAGCCACAAACTAAGTCTCTTGTTATTTTCGAGAATTGATATTAGTTTTGTCCTAAGCTGTTATTGATTGAAAGTTTCATCTTTTAGGGAATCCTTGAGGACTCCCCATCAATCTCAGCCAACAATTAAATATCTGAGAGCTTATTATCTTCGTACTGTCAGCACATATTTCCCTTTGCCACCTTTGTCATAAGCATTGACAATGACATTGTAGGTTCCATTATTAGGAAGAGTTACTTTAAGACGAGAATTACTATTGCGATCGCTAATATCATCATTTTGTTCGATGATTTCCCCTGTTTGATCCATAATTGCCAGAAAAGTATCAAAATCTTGACTTTCCACCGTAATAATAAAGGAGTCTCCTGCTTTACCTTCTAAGGGATAAGAATCATACAAACTACCATCATTAGGAATAGTTTTATCTCCTACTTCTAGGATGCCCCTTTCAGTTTTTTCGATCAGCACTGGATTAGGAGACACTGATATTTCTCTAGGTGAATTGGAATTATTGATTCTATTGGAATTTTCTGTGGCAACGTCATTGGAATTTACTTCATAGGCGATCCCACATACCTGGTCATATCTACGATCTTTTTGGCACACTACGCCAGCAAGCCGATAATTGGGATTGAAAATAGCTAAACGGTGACGGCGATCGCGATATCTTTCGTCCACTACTAACTGCATTATGATCGCTTCTGGGGTGACTTTACCGTAGCTAATATTAGTTAAATCCCGATTACGCTTATTACCAACAAAATTTGTGACCTTTTCTTGAGCAGTTACTGTTAAATCTTCAGAAGTAGTAAGAGGAGAAAGAGGACTTTGTTCTTTAACAAAACGAATCGCTTCTTCTAGGACTGTAAGACCACGATTTGTCCTAATTTCTCTTTCTCCTGGGAATTTAAAGGTATTACCGTCATAATATTGCTTTAAACTCTCTAACCAAGCTGCATACTCTTGGGGATTAGTCCTGGCTCGATTTATCTCTTGTAAAATCTCTTTCTCTAATACAGAAGGAGTTATTGCCACTGTGGAAGTGGAGATCACTGAGAAATCCGAGAAATTGCTTAAGTACTGAACTTGAGCAACGTTTACAGTAGATTCGTCCATTTTACAAGTTGGCGTTGATTCAACTTGTTTCAAGCACTCCTGATCGACTTGGTGGACTAATCTATGACTACTCTGAGCAGGTTTGATTCCTATGGTATTAGTTAACAAAACCATGAATAATACTGGGGAAATAGCACCCAAAAAATTGATTTTAGAAGTAATAAACATTTTTATGCGTTTTTGAGATAGACTTTTTGAGCATTATCACGAAGTAAAGCCAGAGCGATCGCTTCTACTTCCTTAGACGTTAAATCCTGATTTTTGACAGCGTTGGATAGTACTCGTTCTAAAATTTCCCTACTCCATTTAGCTGCTAAAAAGTATAGTTCAGGAATTTTCCCTGTACCAGAAGAATACATCATCTTGGTCGTAGGACTGAGTTCTAGTAGTTGAGTCAAAAATAATTCCATTCCCCTTACACTCAGCAAAGGAATTGTCATGCCAAAATCTACATAGACTTGAGGATATATAGAAGCTAAATATCCTGCTTCTCTAGTATAGGGATAACCACCATGGAGTAGCACAATAGGAACTTTACCAAATTTTCTAGTTTCTAGAACATAGCGTAAATCTAGGGGATTAGCTTGTTTAATATTAGTATTAGCATTGCCAAAGCCAGTAGAAAACTGTACAGGAAATTGATGTTTAGCAGCAACTTCTAGGGCTTGAATTAACAGAAAATCAATTAAAGGTTTATCATTCAATCGAGGTGGTTGTTCCTTAATTTCCTGTTGAATCGCATAGAAACTTGATTTCACTTCATCTTTGGAATGGGATTGAATATTTAAACCTGTGCGACTACTACAAATACTTTTAAAAGCGATTACTTCTGGTGGAGGAGGGTCGATTGCTTGACGAAAACTATCAATAAAAGTATCGAATTTCTTCTCTTCTAAAATTAGTCTCTCTGCCAAATATTCTAATCTTAGAATGTGTTTGACTACGACAAAATTTTCATACCAAGGAGCAGGAATTACTTCATCGGGAAGAAATCCATCATCAAGATAAATAGCTTCTACATTACTACTGGCAAAGCATTTTTGAGTTAATAATTCTCGTCCTAATTCTTGACGGCGTTTTATGATCGATTCTTCCGTAGGTTGGCAATTGAATAATATACTAATATCTCTTAAACTACGCCTATAAAATAGAGTATGACAACTATGATTAGTAATTATTTCTGGGTTATCAATTTGGGTAAAAACAGCAGCAAAAGACGTAGGGTCAACTACTGGCATTTTTAAGAGATTATGACCATGATGATCGATTAGAGATATATCTTGCAAATTCATCATAATTTAGTAATTCTACAAAGATTAGGTAATTTTTTTATTTTTATATTTTTAACTGATAGATAAGAAATATAATGAGCAGATTGATTATCCGTTTAGGAATTGGCTTACTATTTGCCATTTTTGGCTTAATTAACTACTTTGGTCATGTTACAGAAAATCCCGTTACAGGAGAACAGCAAAGAGTTCAACTTTCTCCTAAGCAAGAAATAGTTTTAGGACGCCAATCTCGCGATCGCATGATTGAGCGACATAATGGTTTATATCCCGACCCTATTTTACAAGCCTATATAAATCGAGTTGGCAACAGAATTGTCAAAAAGTCTACAGTTTCTTACTCAACTTACCCATTTCAGTTTTACTTACTGCAAGATAAACGAACTGTCAATGCGTTTGCTTTACCAGGGGGACAAGTTTTCCTGACCGCTGCTTTATTGAGTCGTCTTAATTCTGAAGCACAATTGGCAGGAGTTTTGGGACATGAAGTAGCTCATGTTGTCGCTAGACATGGAGCCGAACATCTAGCAAAACAACAACTAGGTGCTGCTATCAGTCATGCTGTGACAATTGCTGCTAGTGATAGTTCAGAAAGTGCCAGACAGACTGCTATTTTAGCTCGTGCCATCAATCAGATGATTAACCTGAAGTATGGCAGACAGGATGAGTTAGAAAGCGATCGCTTAGGAGTGCGTTTTATGATCGAAGCGGGCTATAATCCCAGAGGAATTATGGAATTAATGAAAATTTTGGATGCAGCCAATAAAGGAGCCAAACCACCAGAATTTTTTAGTACTCATCCCGATCCTGGTAATCGGATTAGTAAGATACTAGCAATTATTCAACAAAAGTTTCCCAATGGTATTCCTAAAAAATTAGAAATAGGAAAAACTAGATTTAGAAAAATAGTCGGATCGCGATTATAGTTTGATTTAAAACCTATTATCGTTTAATAGATCATGCTTCCCACAATTACAATATTACTTCAGGCTGAAGTTGGAGCCAAGGTAATTCAAATAGAATCTCTCTTAAAGTCAATCATTGAAATACTGACAGTTTTTGGGTTTAAGATTTTAGCTGCGATCGTAGTTTTCTTAGTAGGAAACTGGGTTGCTAAGTGGATTCGGGGTATTATCCAAAACTTTATGGAAAAAAGAGAATTAGAGGCAACTGTTACGGGATTTGTTTCCAGCCTTTCCTACTATGCCATGATCACTTTTGTGGTTATTGTTGCATTAGGTCAGTTAGGAGTTCGTACTGCTTCTTTTGTCGCCATAATTGGTGCTGCTGGTTTAGCAGTAGGATTAGCACTCCAAGGCTCTCTATCTAACTTTGCTTCAGGTGTGCTGCTAGTTATTTTTCGTCCTTTTAAAGTTGGGGATTTTGTTGAAGCTGGAGGAGTTGCAGGAGTTATTAACTCCATAGAAATTTTTTACACTATTCTAAAGAGTCCAGACAACAAAAAGATTATTGTGCCTAACTCTAATATTATGGCAGGAAATATCGTTAATTATTCTGCTTTTCCCATACGTCGCCTAGATTTAGTATTTGGTATTGGTTATGACGACGATATCGATCATGCTAAACAAATCATTTGGGACGTACTAAATCAAGATGATCGTATTCTCAAGGAGCCTGGAGCCACAGTTAGCTTATCTGAACTAGCAGACAGCAGTGTTAATTTTGCAGTTCGCCCTTGGGTTAATGGCGCAGACTATTGGAATGTTTTGTGTGATACCACTGAAACTGTCAAAAAACAGTTTGATGCAGCTGGCATTAGTATTCCTTATCCTCAACAAGATGTTCATGTGTATGAGGAAAAAAGTTAATCAGATAGTGGGGTGAAAAACACCTCACTATCTGATTGGGGTTACTTCAGTAATCAAAACTACTCAGATTTTTCAGGTACAAAATTCAGAGAAACCCCATTCATACAATACCTTTGACCAGTAGGGCGGGGACCATCACCAAAAACGTGACCCAAATGTCCACCACAACGACTACAATGAACTTCCGTTCTCACCATAAACAAAGAACGATCTGCTTTAGTTTCGATTGCCCCTTCAATGGGAGCGTAAAAACTGGGCCATCCAGTCCCACTATTATATTTAGTGTCTGAAGTAAAGAGAGTTTGTCCGCAACCAGCACACTCATAAGTACCCTCATCATAAACTTTATCCAGAGGACTAGTACCAGCTCTTTCGGTACCATGTTTTCTTAAAACGCGATATTGTTCAGGAGTTAGGCTTGCTTGCCATTCTTTATCGGTTTTTTCTACTTCAAACTGTTCTTTTGATGCTGTCATTGTAAATATAGAGTTTTAGTAACTACCCATTATTATGACGAGAAATTGAGTTTCTTGACATCTCACTATAGTTGCAATGAGAAAAAACGTTAGATAGTTTGCCAAACCAACAAATCATCTAACGCTAGATACATACTAATTGTCAAGTATTAGTTAAATTAAACCTAGTTCATAAGAGGTGCGACGCAACATCGAATTATCTCGATTTTTAGCTACTTTTTGACGATTTAAAATCAACCAACGAGATTTTTCCTGAACACTGGTAGGTGTTGTTGCTTGAGTTGTGCTAGGACGATTAGAATAAGCCACACCACGATAAGTTAAATTCACTGGTGGTTGTAAAACAGGAGATTTTTTGAGGTTATGGAATCGCCAATCTAGTCCCCGAAATTTACCTGCAACATTGCTTTCTTGTACTGCGACAGTTGGGGGATTGTAGTCGTAACTGACACCACGATAAGTAATTTTCATAATTCGCCTCCGAGAGTTCTTAAAGAAGTATGAGGCGCGTTCCTTCAGGAATTTTCCTTACTTCCGTCTCTTGATTTAAAAATCTTTAAGAGATGAACGATTTATTTTCTGTATCTATTGTTACGGTTTTTGATAAAAATGTCAAGTCTTTCTCACTTATATAATTCTTAAGTTTGTATTCAATTCAGTTTAGACTTAAGGCACTTGGGAGAATTAGAAGGAATACGCTGAGTACTATTTGTGGCATAGGCGGTCAAAATAATATCTCCATTTTCTGCAACCATTACCCCCTGTGCAGGGTAAATTTTGCCTTTGGCAGTAGTCACAGGTTTGATTACTTCACCAAGAGACACAACTCTTTCCTCTGTTAAAATCACATCGGAATTAAGAGGCTCAACTACTTTTGGTGGCACACCACCTCTACCTGAAACAGTAAAACTACTAGTTTCTGTTGTGCTGTTTCTAGAACAAGCATTAGCTCCTAATGTCTGTGGTTCAACAACTTCTGGTGCTTCAATTACTTCTTGAAATGCCCCTACATCTGGAGTACTAATGGAGACAGTACCATCTAAGCCAAAATCCGAACTAGCGTCAATATCATTGGTTTGATTAGCAGGCTCAGAACTTCTTTGTTGTAAGCCAAAAACTCCTTCTGCTGTAATATCAATATTCCCTCCTCTTCCTGCTTCGGCGCGGGCAACAATGTCGTTGTTTTGGTTAGAAGCAGCAACCACAAACTCAGCATCAATCTTTATGTTTCCACCGTTACCCTTATTACCCGCTTGAGCAGAAATTAGGCTGTTCTGTTCTAAACTCAAAATCTTATCTACTTTTAAGTCAATATTACCGCCTTCAATAGTTTCAGTTGCAGCATTAATAGCTCCTTGATTTTTCAGGGTTATAGATTCAGCGATTACTTCCAGTTCACCAGCTTTTCCTAAGCCTAAACCATTGACCCCAATTCTAGCCCCATCTTGGATTACTAAGTTTTTGGTGTTAATTTCTAAATTTCCTGCATCTCCTGTAGCATTAATAGGAAGATCGATGCGACCAGAAGTGGCTGCGATCGCACTAGGAATTTGATTGATAGCAGCAGGAGGCTGTCTAATAGGAGATGTGCCCCTTACCAATATTGATTCTCTGGCGGTAATGGCAACTGTACCGCCTTGTCCTGAACCTGTTGTAGCTGCATCTATTCTGGCACCATCTCGAACAATTAAATTATCAGTAGTGATATTAATATTGCCTGCGGAGGAGTCTCCTGTAAAAGCGGTGGAACTAATGCCACTAGTAGTAATGCCATTAGACCCAATTCCTGTTAACTCAATCAAATTCGAGACATTTATTTTTATGTCTCCTGCATTTCCCCCTGGAATTGGTACAACTTCATTAGGTGGAGGTTGATTTAACAGTAAAGCCCCACTGTTATTATTAATTACTGCTCCGCGATCGGTGAAGAGATTACCAGCAGTAATCACTACATCCCCAGCTTGTCCCTGACCCAAACTGCTGTTGGCTAATATTCCTGTTGGTACTAGGGCTTCTGCTAAAGTATTGTCTAATTCTAGATTTTCAGCAACATTGATCATAATGTCTCCGCCAGAACCAGCGCCGAAAGTTGCATTAACAATAATCGCTCCGTCCCGAACCTCTAAATTTTTGGCTTGAATTATAATATGACCTGCTGGAGCATTAGAATCTGATAGACTACCACTCTGCAATCCTGAACCAATTAGTTCTATTGATTCGGTAGTATTAATTTTAATATTTCCGCCTTTACCACTGTTAAACGTAGGGCTAATAATTACTCCTCCCTCCCTAATCAGCAAAGAAGAAGAATTAATTGTTAGATCCCCAGCTTCACCTGATCCCAAAGTACTCACAGCAATTCCAGTACCTTGTTGCAAAGATTGAGCAGTGGTACTGCCCGACAATAAACCTTCGATAAAAATATCTTGAAATTGCTCAAATCCAGTACCAACTATTTCTATGCCTTCTGTAGCAGTGATCTTGATATCTCCTGCCTTACCACTACCAAAAGTTAGGGTAGATATATTACTTTGATTGCTAATGCGTAATTTATCTACATTGATAACTATATCTCCTCCGTCAAGACCTTGAGTTAGAGAAAGAATTTGTGAACCATCTTGTATTGATAATTCTGCTCCTTGGATCTGAATACTACCTCCAGCTAAACCGCTAGTATTCAGTGAAGTTTGTTGGTTGAGTTGAATATCTCCAAATTGGCTCACTGCTTCATATTCCACTGCCAACCCTTGAGGAGTTGCCTTTAACTCAGCCACTCCCTCATCTGCAACGCTACCTAATTGTAGGTTGCCTCCTGGGACACTGATAATTCCTCCATTAACCCTAACATCACCACCAATGAGTGCTAAGGTTTCACCTGGGGAAACTTGAAGAGGGGAAGACTGAATAACAATATTTCCTGGTTGCTCCCGAAACTTTAAGCCAATAGGGGCATTAACTGTTAATAAAGGAGAACGATCCAAATTGGTGGCACTAAATTCGACCTCAGGCAATAAAATACTGTCTGCAGTACTTGCATAAAACGAACCACCAATATTTAAACTTGCACCTTCGCCAAAAATAATCCCTGCTGGATTAATTAAAAATAGATTTGCTCCACCATTAGCCCGAATTAAACCCTCAATATTTGAGATATTCCCGCCTGTAACCCGAGAAAAAATATTCACAATATTGTTAGGGTTGTTGAAGAAAGCTTCACTGCCTCTCGGTACAGAAAACTCGCCAAAACTATGGAATAGATTCCCTTCTGCTATATCCCCATCCTCAATGATGACTCCAGTGTTTGTGGTGGTTAGAGTGGTTTTGGTGGTGCCATCCGTGGTAATTTGAGCCTTGACTGGAGGGCTCAGGATGATTCCAAAACATAAATATAAAAATGAAGAAGAGATAACTTTTATGGGAGTAGGTTGCTTGTCAACTAGTTGATTGTTCATTGTTCATCGTTTATAAGTTTTGAAAAACAATTTAGTAGCGTCAAGTTTCTTCTCTAGTTTTTCCCGATTCCTCTTTTTAATGTAAATGTCTGAACTAAGTAAGCTAATAGCTTTAGCGACAAGGATTCAGAGATTTTGATCAAAGATGAGAGAAGTTAATATGAAATTCAATTTATTAAGAGGCATACTTGTAACATTTTATTCCTTAACATTGACAACTCTCTTCGTTAACCCAGTGTTAGGGGAAAATAAAGAATCTGTCAGCAATTCCAAACAGTCAAAAATTAACTTTAGTCTCCCCATTCCTCCTAGTCGGGGAATTCCTCTAGGTCGCCATACAGGGGGAGGGAGTCGTGGTTTTTGTCAAAATCAGCAAAATTTAATGGCTTTAGTACCTTTAAATAACCAACCTGTTTGGGGCAAAACTATATCTACTCATCCTGAATTCTTATTTTATCTACCTCAAGGCTCGGTGATCGAATTTGTTCTGCAAGACGAACAAGATAACTATATCCATTACACTAACCTACAAGTATCCTCAGATAGTGAAGGAATTGTCAGTATTCCTATTCCTAAAACTGCCAAGCCTCTAGAACCAAATAAAAATTATCAATGGACTTTATCTGTCTCTTGTAAGAATAATAATTCTGATGCTTTCCTATATGTAAAAGGTTCCATAGAAAAAGCTGATTTACAAGCTGGGATTAAACCTCAACTAGAACAAGCTGACGAACTAGAAAAAGCTGTAATCTATGCTAGAGAAGGAATTTGGTATGATCTGATCGCGACTTTAGCTCAATTGCGTAGAGATAATCCTAATGATAAGCAAATTAATATTATGTGGACTGAGTTATTAGAGCAAGTAAATTTAACAGAAATATCTTCTCAACCCATTCTTAATTAGAAAACTGAGTTTGGTTATTTTCAAGAATTGGTATTAAAATTCCTTTCAGTACTTTTGAAGCTGTTGTAATCAATATGAAAGACAAATCACCTATTCCAGTTGTGGTTAATGGTGCTGCGGGAAAGATGGGGCGAGAAGTAATTAAAGCGGTTGCTGCTGCTGAAGATATGATTCTAGTGGGAGCAGTAGATAAAAATCCCCAGTATCTAGGTCAAGATGTAGGAGAGGTGGCTGGTTGTGGTGCAGTAGAAGTTCCCATAGTTAATGATTTGCAAAGTGTTTTGGTCTTGGCAACTCAGGAAAAAGTACAAGGGGTAATGGTAGATTTTACCCATCCTGATACTATATACGATAATGTTCGTAGCGCGATCGCGTATGGAGTTCGTCCAGTGGTAGGAACTACGGGATTAAGTGAAGAGCAGCTTAAAGACTTAGCTGAGTTTGCGGAAAAAGCTAGTACGGGTACTCTGATTATTCCTAACTTTTCTATAGGGATGGTTCTATTACAACAAGCAGCAATTCGAGCTTCAGAATATTTTGATCATGTAGAAATCATTGAGTTACATCATAATCAAAAAGCGGATGCCCCAAGCGGTACAGCAATTAAAACGGCTCAAATGTTGGCAGAAATGGGAAAAACTTATAATCCCCAACTAGTCACAGAAACAGAACATATACCTGGTGCCAGGGGGAGTCTGGCTGAAGAAAATATCCGCATTCACAGCATCAGATTACCTGGTTTAATAGCTCATCAAGAGGTTATTTTTGGCGCACCTGGTCAAATTTATACTCTTCGTCATGATACCAGCGATCGTTCTTGTTATATGCCTGGAGTTTTGCTGGCTATTCGCAAAGTAACTGAACTTACTTCCCTAGTGTATGGGTTAGAAAAGATACTTTAGTGAAGAAATCAGAAGTCAGAAGTCAGAAATATGAAATCAGAAGTCAGCCCTAAAGGATTCCCTTCGGTCAAGTTATACCATCTCCCTAAAGGGAGTCCTAAAGGATACCGCTGCGCATAAGGATTCAAAAATTGATTAGTATTTTAAATTTTTTTCCCCTTAAAAGGGGTCCTAAAGGATACCCCTTCGGATAAGGCTTTACACCATCTTCGGGCTAAATCTCATATCACGATTTCTGACTTCTGACTTCTGACTTCTGACTTCTGACTTTAGCCCGAAGGGCTTGGTAAATATTGAATTATCCCTGAAAAGTTAGGATAGTAATAACCACATTACTTCTTAAGCATGACTAATAATAACATTACAATCCAAGAGCGAACTAAGCTTTTTGCGATTAGGTCTATTAAAGCCTATTCTAGAATGATAAATAACAAAAACTTTAATGACCCCGCAGTAGTTTTAGCTAAACAATTTCTGCGTTCTTCTACTTCTATTGGTGCGAATTGCCGAGAAGCCATCTCGGCGCAATCGACTAAAGACTATATTAACAAATATGAAATAGCCTTGAAAGAAGCCAGAGAAACTGAATACTGGATTGAGATATTTATTCAAAGTGAAATAATTCCAAAAAGGTTATTTTCTTCTCTTTTACAAGAAATAGACGAGATAATTAGAATATT
>JASJDF010000070.1 GCA_030065715.1 Xenococcaceae cyanobacterium MO_188.B19
AGTTAATTAATTTCTAAGAATAGATGGAGAATATTTATTAAAGAGTTATGAAATTTTTGACGATGAGAAGTACGATATAAATTTGATATCGATCCAAAATCTTTTTCAACTATCCAGTGTTTTTCCAAACAAACGTCTTGTTTATATTTATCTATACGTTCTTGAACTAATTTAATATTGTCGTTCATCTTTTTGTCAATCACAAAACCTAACATTGCACCCCAGTCATGACCAGGACTGTAAATCTCTTCAACAAAACGTAAAACTCCATTTTTTACATATTTTGTTGTTAATTTTCGATCTTCTTTTCCTGTACTACTTATTCGCTTACATTCCATCCCAAAATATTCTGCTTCATTAAAACTGTAGATAATTTTGATGTCTATTCTTCCTTCTGGTTCAATTGATTCTGGAGAACGTAAAGTACCAACTTCAGTTTCAATTCTGATTTGATGTTTCAAACCAGGACGACTATCTTTCTCTTTCTTCATTGCTCGACGCAAACAACCAGCGATTTTAGGTTCTAGATCTTTGGTATTTACTTCTTTATTCGCTATCACCTTTGACCATCCAATAATCGTGATATCCAAAACTGTGGCAATAAGATCAATAGATAAAGTAGTTGTGGGTTGTCCAAATACATTTGAATCATCTAATGGAATCACGGTTGGTTTTTAATTGTTCAGAAAGAATTATATCCGCATCATTTAAACCCGCAGAGCGAGTCCAATAAATACGTTTGGCTGGTTTAACAACATAAATATCTTCTCCTAAGTAAATTCGTAAATTGCGACGAGTATAAATTCTGTCTGCAATTTCTTGAGAAAGTTGTTCGGCAATATTTTTAAGAACAGTTTCCAATTCTTGAACAGGCAAGACTTTTACTACTTGTTGACGACCAGGAGTAGGAACTATACTGAATTTGACTACTTGCAATGGCGCATGACCAATATCAAGTACATCAGCAATGATTGTTCTTTCATTTAGTGTTTGAAGAAATGGTTTGATTACACTAATTAAACTTTGAGCATATTGAACTAATTCATCAGATTGTGGTTTGTTAATTGCTGTTGATTTTTCTCGAACCATGTATAAGTTGATGGTCATATTGACCATATCTTCGACCAATATTCGCTCCATCTCATCTAAACCATAGAGATCGAAGACAGCTTCATCAAGTTGTTTTTTGAGTTGGACTTCTTCTGATTGATTTTGATGTTTACGAAGTTGACCTTCTATCTCAATAATTCGAGTAACAAAGTTCTCATTATCTTTAGTAAGCTGAGGTACAGGAAGACGAGACAAATCTTGAGTCATCATTTTTTTTCTTTCAACACCCCAGGTAGAGGCAGTCATAAATTGAAAATAACTGGCTACTAATGAATTGATAATGCCATTTAAGTAGTGAGCTATCCATTCAGATAAAACTGATATTCCAGTAAAGCTTGTAGTATAAACAACATCCGTAGGACTAAAAGCAGCATAAATGCCTGACTCTTTAACTCTTTCTGGAATAATCACTAGAGGAGATTTGTATATATTCAAGTCTCTGGGAGCTTCTACTTTTGGATAAGATAATTTTTCTAATTTTTCTACATCTACTTGATATCTAGATATATTTCCTGAAGTTAGTAGTCTTTCTCCTAAAATTTCAGGTGGTGTTTTCTGTCTTTTATTACCAACTTTGAGACCAGCTTTGGGTGAATTTCCTGCAACTTCTTTGATACAAGGAAAAGATTCTCGTAATTGCTGAATTAAAAACATATCTCTGGCACTCCCCCAAGTAGCAACTTTGAGCATATCAGAATCGCTAGCAATACCATTTACTGAAACCTTAGTTATATTTTCAGCACCAATTTCAATAATTCCATGTTTTCTAACCTCTAAAGACCTTGCTGGACATACAAAGTAACAATAATCTTTCGCTTTTGCACGACAACCTTTGGCAATAAAGATCATTGCAGGAGCTTCAGAATTGGGAAAAATATTATCTCTATACAGTTTTGATAAATTAAGAATTATTTGTGGTTTAAATCTTGTAAAAAGTTCTTTTTTTGCTTTCTTTGCCTTTGAATCATTACTAAAAAAAGGTTTTCCATGTAAAATCAATCCAATTTGAGTCGAATCATTGGAAAAATCTCCTACTCTCCATAAAAATGCTTGATCGGGTGGTGTTCCATAAGCTATAGAATAGCCATTGGGATAACCTTGTTTTGGGCGTTTTATTTCACAATATTGGAATGCAGATTTAGTTGTTTTAGATTTCGTCCAGGGCGGATTACCTACAACTGCACCAAACTCTTTTTTGATAAACGCTTCAACTTGATTGAATTCAGCTTCTAAATCAAAAGCATCACTAGTAAATAAATTTTTATCAATTAGTCTTTGAAACTTTAAATCATCTGATAATTGGAGATTTTACTCTAATTCATAATCTAATTCCAAAGCCGTTAAATAAAGACTAAAAGCAGCGATTTGAATTGCTTTAGCATTAATATCTACTCCATAGATTTGTTGGTAAAGTGTGTCACGGATTAATTTACGAGATGCAATTTCACCATCAATACAACGCTTAACTACTAAACGACGTAAAGCTTCAACCAAAAATACTCCTGAGCCACAAGCTAAATCTAAAACTTTGGCATTGCCATCAAGATTTCTGAAAACTTCAGATAATACTAAGTCAACTAAATTAATTGGTGTATAGTGCGTACTTTGAGCTTTGGCTGTTTTTGTGTCAGTGGCATAAATAAACTTTTCGTAGATTGAACTAATTAGCTCAATGGGAATAACCCTAAAATCGTAGGCTCTCCATATACGAAGCTGTCCCGTACTAATTTCTATATTTCCACCAATAAAGTTTTTTATTACATCAAGATGTTGTTGTTCTATTTGTTCTCTTTCTGATTCTGATAAAGGAAATAGATTACCGTTAAAAGTTTTTTGAATCCAATTGAATAACTTATTTGTATTTGATTTATCTTGTAAAACTTCAACAAAATTATCGACTTCAAAATGCTTATTGAAAAAATTTTCATCAAGAATTTTCCGATCTTGAAGATAAGCGATAAAGATTGACTGAATTAATAAAGTTTGAGCAATCGATCTTTCTAAATATAGTTCATCAACTAAGCTAGTTTCCGTATTGGTTAAGTCTTTAACTAAAACTGAATCTACTCTTTGCTTCCGATTGATATTCTTTGCTTTTTCCCACTTCCAAAATTCACCTGATTCAAACTCAATGCGACTGGCTTTATCTTTTAATTCTTTTAAACCAGCTTCAGTAATTTTAAATAATTCAACTAAATGCTTATTAGGATTATCTTTATCTTTCTCTGTGGGTTGAGAATAACAGTTGTAAAGTAATACTTTGGTTGGAGTAATCACCCATAACATGGGAGCTAATCCATGATTCCAAGCTAGTTTATGTAGTTCCGCTAGTTTTTTCGGTTCTGGATCTGCTTCACTAAGCTGAGTAAAATAAATACAAGGAGAACCAGACAACTCATAAATAGCTGTAGCGTTTAACTGATGAATAACAGCATTATATTTAATACGTTTTTCAAGCTTTCTAATATCTTCACGAAGAGATAAGGTTTCACTAACTCCTGAAGTTGGCACACCATTCCTATAGAAGCCAGTTGCTTCCATTACCTGTATATATGAAGTTGTGACATCAGTATTCAAAGACATGACTGATACTCCATTAAATTGCTAGTTGCTGCTGAGATTCAAAGCCGTTGGAATTGACTTCTGCACGCTTATCAAAGTCTAAAACTTGATGTTTTTGAGCTTCTTCCCACAGTTCGGTAATAATATCCCCAACTGCTCCAACTTCACGAATAACAACTTGTCCTTTATTTTTTCCCGATGCTTCTAATACAGTCAGTCCAAAATTTTTTAAATCTTCTACTAGATAGAGTTGAGAATTGACAAAGACAAGACTGTGTTTAAAAAAAGTCGTTTTATAATCTCGCTCTCTCAAGAAACTAAGTACTTTGCGAATCTCCTGAAGCGATAAGTTTTCACTTAATCTTTCTATAGTCTTAAGTTCTAAAACTTGTTTCCATGTATATACAATCTTTGGACGCTTTCGATTGCCAAATTTTTGTGGAGTAATCAAATTTGTTCGATCTAAATAGCTCAAACGACTAGAACTTATTCCAGTAAGTGCAATGGTTTCTTGTCGAGTGAATCCGTTAAGCATGATCGATAGGTTGATTTTGTTGAGTTATACATTAACTATGTTTTAAATTTACCATTAAATTAATACAATTGTTTAAAAAAATATGTTTCTCAAATATAAAGGCTACACAAAAGCTTTTCACAACTCATTTTCTGATATTGCGATCGCAAAAATAAAAAGTTTGAATGCTTACGTTGGGACGAACTTAAAACCAAATCCGTGTTAAATGGTAAATGTTAAATGGTAAATGTTAAATGACTATTGGTATTTGGATTTTAGGCGATCGCTTGGATCACAACCAAGCTTCTTTAGTAACTTATCAGGATAGAAAACATCAAATTCCTGTAATTTTAATTGAGTCTCTTAATTATGCTAGGCAAAGACCTTATCATCAGCAAAAGTTAGTTTTGATTTGGTCAGCAATGCGTCATTTTGCAGCAGACTTAAAAGCTGATAATTGGTTAGTAAGTTATGAAATAGCAGAGGATTTTATTGAGCCTTTACAGAGATGGATTAAAGATAATCAAATTAGCGAATTAGTAATTACTCAACCATGCGATCGCCCATTTTATAACTATATTCAAAGTTTAGATTTAGCTTGCCAAATTAATTTTCTTCCTGATAATCATTTTTTATGGAGTCGAGAAGAATTTGCTACTTGGGCAAAATCTCGTAAACAATTATTAATGGAAGATTTTTATCGCCAAGGAAGAAAAAAATTCAATATCTTGATGGAAAAAGATAAACCAGTAGGTGGGAAATGGAATTATGATAAACAAAACCGCAAACCACCAAAGAAAAATTTATCTACACCCCAAAGATTATGGTTTAAACCAGACGATATTACTCAAGAAGTTATCCAACATATAGAAAAACAAGACTTTCCTAAATATGGTGATATCAAGTCTTTTAATTGGGGAGTAACTAGAGAACAAGCCAAACAAGTTTTAGAACACTTTATAACTGAATGTCTGCCCAATTTTGGCACATATCAAGATGCAATGGTAACAGGAGAATATACTATGTGGCATAGTTTAATATCTCCCTATCTTAATATTGGATTATTGCATCCAATGGAAGTAATTAAAGCAGCAGAAACCGCATACTATCAAAATGATTTACCCATTAATAGTGTAGAAGGATTCATTAGACAAGTATTAGGTTGGCGGGAATATATGCACGGTATTTATCAATATAGTGATGCAGAATATAGTAACTCCAACTGGTTTGACCATAATCATCCTTTACCTGACTTTTTCTGGGATGGAAAAACTACCCAAATGAATTGTTTAAAACAATGTTTAACTCAAGTAGAAAATACTGGTTATGCTCATCATATTCAACGATTAATGGTGTTAAATAACTTTGCTTTAATTTCAGGAATTAATCCTCAAGAAATTGAAAATTGGTTTCATTCAGCTTTTATTGATGCTTATGACTGGGTGATGCAAACTAATGTGTTAGGAATGGGACAGTTTGCTGATGGGGGAATGTTAGCATCTAAACCCTATGCTGCTTCTGCTAATTACATTAATAAAATGAGTGATTATTGTAGTAATTGCATTTATGATAAAAGCGATCGCACTACTGAAAAAGCCTGTCCTTTCAATTATTTCTATTGGGATTTTATATCTCGTCATCAAGATAAATTAAAATCTTTAGGAAGAATGAATCTAATACTAGGTAATCTTAAAAGAATTCCCGAAACAGAATTAAAACAAATGAATTCTTTAGCTCAAAAATGGTGGAATAATAGTAACCACTAATATCCGAAGGTGTATCCTTTAGGACAACTAACCATTTGCCAAACTTGCCCCTAACTTATCCCCAATACCAGCAATCCAATTCTCATCTTGTTTTGTATAACTTCTAGGAGCATTAGCTCCCAAAATTAAAGCTCCCTTATCCCCTATAGGCTGACAAATAACACCTTGAGTATTCTCAGGCAAATAATCAAATTCCACTTTGCCTGGATACAAATTTAGATTGACTAGATACACTGGTTTTTGATTCTGTAAAACCCTTTCTAGGATCGCCCCTGGTGCAACTGTTTTGTTTTCGCCCAACACACCACGACGTAATAAAGTTTTGCCATCATAATAAACAACAAGCGATCGCGTTACCGTATTATTTAACAAAATATGGGAAGCCCAAGCCAGTTCGGTTTTAACATTATCTGGTAATTCCGAATCTAATTCAAAACCTGATTCCCCAATAAGATTAACCATTTCAGGCGATCGCGGTTGAATTTGTTGCCATAATACTCCCACTAAAAGGAGTATCGCACCTTCTATGATTCCCAAAGCATCAGAGCGTGCTTGAGAATCAGTTAAAGATACGGTTAATAAACGATTAATTAGCAATAGAGTACCTGCCAATCCCCCAACGGCGATCGGCAACAAGCGTAATATGTTATTAGGATCAGACTGCTTCATTTCAGTTATCAGTGATCAGTGAGCAGTTATCAGTTATCAGTAAATAACAAATGACGAATGACAAATGACAAATAATCAATCTTCCCCTGGCTCTAAAATACGCTGAAACAGATAACCTGTACCTCTAGCAGTTAGTATTAGTTCGGGATTACTAGGATCGTCTTCTAACTTGGCACGAAGGCGGGAAATATGGACATCTACCACACGAGTATCTACATGACGCTCAGGAGTATAACCCCACACTTCTTGTAAAATTTCCGAACGAGAGAATGGTTCACCAGAACGACTTACTAGCAACTCTAATAAGCTAAATTCCATTCCCGTCAGACGAATTCGCTCATCTCCCTTATAAACTTGTCGCTTATTAGTATCAATTTTGATTGAGCCTACGTGAATTACTCCTGAACTGGGAATACCAGGTGCGCCATTTTTTTCAACTCGACGTAAAACAGAGCGAATACGAGCCTCCAATTCTTTGGGAGAGAAGGGTTTTACTACATAGTCATCTGCTCCCAACTCTAAACCTGTAATTCTATCTGCTACGTCCCCCAAAGCCGTTAACATAATAATGGGGATATCTGATTCTTTACGTAATTCTTGACACACGCCATAGCCATCAAGTTTTGGCATCATCACGTCTAGAACTACCAGATCAGGTTCAGATACTCGAAAAGTCTCTAAAGCTTCTTCTCCATCCGCAGCCGTAACTACGTCATAACCAATCATGGATAAACGAGTTTCTAAAATACGACGAATACTAGCCTCGTCATCAACTACTAATATTTTTTCTTTATGAGTTTCCAAGTTACTTTGCACTCCTTGCTTAAGTTAAATTACGGGAATTTAAGTTAAAATTTGCTTCTCTTATTATCTAGAATATCCCTTTAATGCTAGCTAATTAGTGTGAGTCTCTCCTGAATTTTAGTAATTTTAGTCTTTTTTCAGATTTCTTTTATCTTTGAGCCAATTTATCAGCTAAAGAATGAGAAATGAATAGCAAGCACTATTTTAAGAGTTGTAAATATCTAATCACCCTGTTGACTATTTTCTTGAGCTTTCTTAATATTTTTTCAAAAATAATGAAATGGCAAAATCGAAGCAAATTTATGTTTGTAGTGAGTGTGGAGCAGAGTATAGTCAATGGTTTGGCTTGTGTAAAGACTGTAATGAGTTTGGCACAATTTCCGAAGAACCAGTAGAACAAAATGGTGGTTTTAGTCGGGGAGGATGGCAATCTGGCAATAATAACAATAAATCTAATACTCTAGGCAAACCGAGAGTATCAGTAAAATTTACCGAAATTAATAATGACGAGCAAGCCAGATTTGATTCTGGTTATAAGGAATTAGATCGAGTTTTGGGAGGGGGACTCGTCCCTGGTTCTCTAGTACTGATTGGGGGCGATCCTGGTATCGGAAAATCTACTCTCTTACTACAGGTGGCAAATGAGTTATCAATTCGATTACCGCGTATTCTTTATGTTTCGGCAGAAGAGTCGGGACAACAAGTAAAATTACGGGCTTCTCGTTTGGGAGTAGAGGGTACAAATAAGAAGAATACTGCCAATAGCAATGGTAACAAGCCCCCAAAGCCAGATAATTCTCTCTATGTGATGCCAGAAACAGATTTAGAAGAGATATTGCGGGAATTAGAATCTTTAAAGCCTCAAGTGGCAATTATTGATAGTATTCAAACTTTACATTTTGCTGCTTTAACTTCTGCCCCTGGTTCAGTAGCACAGGTTAGGGAATGTACCTCAGCCTTGATGCAGGTAGGGAAAAGGGAAAATATCACCCTACTAATTGTCGGTCACGTAACTAAAGAAGGTGCGATCGCGGGACCCAGGGTCTTAGAACATTTGGTTGATACTGTACTATACTTTGAAGGCGATCGCTATGCTTCCCATCGTCTCTTGCGCTCGGTTAAAAATCGTTTTGGAGCAACCCACGAAATTGGCATCTTTGAGATGGCAGATAAAGGTTTAGTAGAAGTGGATAACCCCTCAGAATTATTTTTAGGTAGTCGGGATGAATTCGCCCCAGGAACAGCCACAGTAGTAGCTTGTGAAGGAACACGCCCGATTTTAGTAGAATTACAAGCTTTAGTCAGCCCCACTAGCTATACCTCCCCCCGTCGCGCTACTACAGGAGTAGATCACAATCGCTTGCAACAAATTTTAGCAGTATTAGAAAAAAGAGTTGGTATTCCCTTATCCAAACTAGATGCTTATATGGCTTCTGCTGGCGGTTTAACCGTTACTGAACCAGCAGCCGACTTGGGGATCGCGATCGCTCTTGTCGCTAGTTTCCGCGATCGCACCGTTGATCCCCGTACCGTACTCATTGGGGAAGTGGGTTTAGGAGGACAAGTGCGCCTCGTATCCCAAATGGAATTGCGCCTTAAAGAAGCAGCAAAACTCGGATTTAAACGGGCGATCGTTCCTAAAGGGCAAACTCTTCCTGATGATATAGGATTAGAAGTTATCTATATTTCTAAAGTTATTGATGCCATTATTTCCGCCATTCCTTCCGAGAGAAACATTACCGATGATGTGGAAGAATAGTACTCTGTCAACTTTAAAATGATGGGTTGAGATGAGACAAGGAAGAAAATTTAGTTACACTTATTCCTTAAATCAATCTTGACAAAGCAATAGCTTATTTTCTTGTAATAAGTACCTAATAACCTTATCTCTTAGCTTGTTGATAAAAGTGTCGCAACTTAATGGGAGAGACTCCCAAGTAGTAACCCAAAATAATCAATTGATTAATTAATGTAGTTTTAAATACTCCCAACTTTTGCCATCGTCGAGAAGATGTAATGACTTTAGCTGGTAGAAGAGCAATTTTGCCTTGATTTTTTAGTTTTTTGACGAATTCAAAGTCTTCCATAATGGGTATGTTGGGAAATCCTCCTATTTTGGAAAAGGTTTTTTGCTTTAAAAACAAGGCTTGATCCCCGTAGGGAAGAGATAGAAAACGCGATCGCCAGTTGACCATGGTTTCAATAAAGCGCAAGGATGTTTGGGGACTGTCAATGGTTAATTCAAATGCACCAGCTATTACCTGAGGCTGGCTCAAAGTTTCTTTGATTAATTGGGCATAATTTGGGGGTAATTGGGTATCTGCGTGTAAAAATAGCAGAATATCCCCTTTTGCGATCGCAGCACCACAATTCATTTGATTACCACGTCCCACTTTTTGGGAGGTTACTAGTGTTATTTTCCACTGTTTAGCTATCTCTACGGTTTTATCCTTGCTACCACCATCTACTACAATTATTTCAACATCGGTATTTCCTTGAAGTCTTGTGATAGTTTCTTGAATAATTGCCTCTTCGTTCAAAACAGGAATAATAATGCTGATTGTCACTATTTTTATAATTAATATCTCCTTATGGCTAATTTTAGATTCTTATTGCTGCAATTTTGTTTATTTGTCTTAATAATTTTTGGAGTTCCACAAAATGTTCTTGCTGGCTCTTTATTAGACCGCATTGAGCAATTTCCTTCTTGGAATAGTAAACCCTCTGTCGGAATAGCTAGAGGGGATTTATACTATCCTCAATGGATGGCGGGTACATGGCAAGCTACTAGTACTTTAGTCGAGCAAGTAGCACCCCTTGCACCAGATATTGTGACTCCTGGCTTTGAAGATAATGAACAATATTTAAATGTTGCGATCGCATTTCCTGTAAGATTTGGTCGAAGCTATTTTAAATCCCAAAATAGCTTCTTTCTCCCTAACTTATCTAAAACCGAAAATCCCGTAGTAGCAGACCGAGTTTTTAATGGTAAAAATATTGCCCAGGCTTATCTAGGGGATAACAATGTGTTGAATGTTAAAGTCGATCCTGATAATCCTAATAAGCAGATTACCTTACTAAGAGGAGAACGCAGGTTAGTTTCTACTGTGACTAGAAGAGGGACAGAAATACCAGAATCTACAGAATTTATTGCTACTGAACTTACCAAACAATTATTCAGATCTCCTGAGCGAATTTATCTTAATGAAGTCGAAACTACTTCCGACTATAAGTTGATTGAACCAGAAGTGATACAAGCACAACAAATTACCGCTATTTATCTTTCTCCCCAAGATCCAGATTATTTCCGTTCAGGCGATCGCGCAGTGGCAATTTATCGCTATAAATTGGATTTGGAAAAAATAGAGGAATAAATATGAAGAATGTCAAAAGCGGTTTAATGTTTCAGATATATTCAGAAATATCTTCTTTACAATCATCAGCTAAATAAGTAAGAGAACGAAACCTTAATCCAACCAATTGTTCATAAAGGGGATTTAATTTACACAGAGGCGGAATATGAGCAATTGTACGTCCAAATAAATTAATGTCCCTTTCAAAAGGACATTGAGGCGGAATGACTTTACAAATAAAACGAGCAAGACGAGCATCTTTCACATCCATGTCGTCCAGCCAATCTTTAACAGGGTGTAATAAATCAGGACGGGGTTGAGGCTGAGTAATTGCAGCAGCATTAATTTTCGACTCTGGTTTGTAGAGAGTATTTTCTAAAGATTTAAGAGCTTCTACCTCAATGTCCAAAGCCTTACTAAACTTCTGTAGTAATTCATCTTCAGGAGGAGAATAAACTCCATCTGCTACAGCCACTAATACTGCGGTTCTTAAAAAGTTTTCTCCCGTATTACGATCTGTTCCTAAAGCTGTCGCTAATTCTTCAGGACTAATCGTTTCTAAAGGGCGATCGCTGTTGAGTTGAGCTAAATCTTTAGTCAGTTGAGAGATTAACTCTTGTTCTTTAGGGTCATAATTACCATCTGCCAGGGCTACAGTATATAAGCCACGTAACCAAGCAATAATTTGACTATCTGTATAAGAAGATGCTTCAATTTTGGTCATAATATCTAGTAGTCCACCAAAAGAATATAGTGCCGTCAACTTTCAAACTATCCTCTGATCGAGTATAACTCTGAGTTGAACGACACTGCACTTGAATTTATGAATAGCCTGCTTATAATTGCTATTCTTTTATTGAGATTTTGTTATTTAGTATGCCAGACCCATACTACGGGTAGTTTCAGCCCCTAGATAAACACGGATGCTTAAGAAATCGGTGGGACAAGCAGTTTCGCACCGCTTACAACCAACACAATCTTCTGTACGAGGTGAAGAGGCAATCTGACCAGCTTTACAGCCATCCCAGGGTACCATCTCTAATACGTCCAGAGGACAAGCACGCACGCATTGGGTACAACCAATACAAGTATCGTAGATTTTTACGCTATGAGACATTGATTATTTCGCTCCTGAGCGAGTGTTCTCCAATTTTACGGGAATTAAGGGCTAGTTTACCCTATGTCTCTATTGTCCCAAGGGAAAAGGCTACATAACTTTAAATTCTGTAACAACTAGTTTGAAGAAAAGCTAAAAACGAGGGACAGTTAACTTTTTACTTCTTCCTTTTCTCTTATTACTTCCAAGTGTTGATTGTTAATGTCTGAGGGATGGTTTAAAAAAGTAGGTTGTTGCATTTCTTCCACCTTGAGTAAAATCAGATATTCATAAAAAGCTTGTAGAGTACACCAAGCAAATCCTGCTTTTCCATCTAAAAATCCTCGAAGGAAAAAATACATATAAATCCAACGAATCAGAGGACGACAAGGTAGCCGTAAAGATAAATCTTTCAAAGCTCTTCTTCGTTCTACTTCTGATTTACCAAAAAACAAAACTTTCCAGTTAATTTTTCCTGCTTTTAATTGAGAGATGGTTTCTAATGCTTCGTCTGTAGAATAACGATTATGTTTGTCTATCCAACGGCTTAACCCTTTACCTGAAGTGTAGTGAGGATAAGTGGCTTTGAGAAATCCTGTTTCTCCGTCACAAACTTCTCTTTCTGTATGTCCGTAATCGGTAAACCAAACCTTGCTTTTATCAAATAAACGCATTTGATAACGAGGATACTGGGTGCTGTTAGGTATCCATTGACCCATAAACATCACTCTTTCTGCCACATAGTAACCGATCGCGCCCTTATTTTGGATTGCTGTAAGACATTCAGCAAATAATTCAGGGGTCATTCTTTCATCTGCTTCTAAAATATATACCCACTCATATTTAGTTTCTACTTCTTTTAACATCCAAGTTCTTTGTTTACCATGGCTTTCAAAATGGTTTTGCACAATTCTAACGGGATAATCAGAAGCAATTTCGATAGTTCGGTCGGTGCTATAGGAATCAACTATTATAATGTCATCAGATAATAAAGCGGACTTGATACAATCGGCTATGTCTATTTCTTCGTTATAAGTAAGTATATAAATAGAAAACATAAAAAATAGTCGAGTAATTGAGCAATTAGTGGGGTTTATACGGAGATTGACTTTTTTAAGTTATTCTTATTGTTGCAAACTCTGCCCTGTTTTACTATGAGGTTTACAATTTCTTTAATTCAGATAGTAATAAAAAAATAGGCGATAGAAATAACTACCTTTGCAGCAATCTATCACCTATACTTACGTGAATCAAATAAGATTTATGCTTGCTTGGCTTCTGTAGGAGGTAATTTGACGTTTTTGACCAATCCTAAAATTTGGAGTGAGCGAATTATCATCCATGTAATATCAATTTCCCACCACTTCAGACCGTGACGAGCAGAGTATTGGAAAGCATGGTGATTATTATGCCAACCTTCTCCGAAGGTTAATAAAGCTACCCACCAGCAATTGCGAGAATTGTCATTGGATTCGTGAGTCTGATAACCAAATTTATGAGTAGCACTATTAACCAACCAAGTACAGTGAAAAACCACTACTAAGCGCACAAAAATCCCCCAAATTACCCAAGACCAGCCACCAATAAATAATAAAATAAAGCCTAAAACAACTTGAATTGGAATCATGAAATTTTGGCAGAATTGATAGAAGCGGTCTTCAGCAATGTCTTTTACATAGCGATGAACTTCTTTATCAGCGGGGTTTACATAAAGCATCCAGCCTAAATGACTCCACAAGAATCCTTTATTTGAATCATGAGGATCAGAAGCAGTATCAGAATATTTATGATGAATACGATGAAGACCAATCCAGTCAAGGGGTCCTCCTTCACAGGCTAAAGTGCCCAAAAATATAAAAAAGTATTCTACTAGTTTTGTAGTTTCAAAACTACGATGGGTTGCCAGACGATGATATCCTATCGTAACTCCCCATTCTGTAATACAGAATAAGGCGAAAGCAACCCCCAAAGCCCCCCAACTAAAGTTGCTAGGAATCAAGGCAAGCAGTGCTATTAGGTGAATTGTACCCATGTAAGCGATCATACCCCAAGATAGAGGTCGTTTTTCTGATGTAGCAATTGTCATTTAGTAACCTGATTTCTCAACTTTAAATATCAATCATTAGAATGGTTCTATCATGTCCGAGACTCACAAAGCCAAGGAACATTATAAAAATCCAGTCTAATGATTGAACAACTGTTTTTTTCTTAGTGCTATCTAGATCCTTCATTTTTTAGTTGACCAATAATCAATATTGTCATTAAATTGGAAAATGCTTTTAGACAAACAATAGTCGGCAAAATAGACATTTTTACTAAATGATAGATAGTTCTAATCTACTAAAAGATGCAGAAA